>DASPYC010000454.1:0-2874 GCA_035636955.1 Casimicrobiaceae bacterium | reverse complement strand
GGGCATCATGCACGACGTACTGCTGCGTCCAAATACATGGTGGACGTATTTCAACATGAAGGATCCGGTGGTCGGTGGCTATACGCCGGAAAAGATCGCGCTGCGGCGCGCGATTGGCATGGCCTACAACGTCGATGAGTTGATCCGCGTGCTCCAGAAAGGACGCGCGACGCCGGCGAATGGACCGATCCCGCCGGACATCGCGGGATTCGATCCGAACCTGCGAACGCAGGCGCAGATCTACGATCCTGCCGCGGCGCGCGCGCTGCTCGACCGATTCGGCTACAAGGATCGCGACGGCGACGGCTATCGCGAAATGCCCGACGGCAAGCCGCTGATTCTCGAGCGCTGGTCGACGCCCGACTCGCGCGGCCGGCAGGGCGACGAGCTGTGGAAGAAGAACATGGACGCGATCGGCCTTCGCACGACGTTTCGGCAGGACCGCATTCCCGAACTGCGCAAAATGGCCCGCCTGGGCAAGCTGCAGCTGCGCTCCGACGGCTGGAACGGCGATTATCCGGACGCCGAGAATTTCATGCAGCTTCTCTACGGCCCGAACATCGGACAGGAGAACAATGCGCAGTTCGATCTGCCTGAATTCAACCGTTTGTTCGAGCAGGCGCGCGCGCTGCCCGATTCGCCGGAGCGCACGAAGTTATTCGACCGGATGACCGAGATTGTCATCGCGTATGCGCCATTTCGCCTCACGTACCACTTGCTCGAGGACAGCGTGCGGCATAAATGGGTGAAGACGTACGTCCCGCATCCGATCCGGTCGGAATGGTGGCAATACATCGATATAGATTCTACGGAGCGAAACGGGAGATGAGAAAAAGCATTGCTCTTTAGCGGACGCTGAACGGCGCGGAGTACGGCCGGCCGAACGCTATCCCGGCCGATACCGTCTGCACGGGTCGCAACGACACCTTTCCTGTGCGCTTGTTGTTTCGCGGGTCGACAAACTCGACTAGGCCCTCGAAACGGCGGCGGTTGATGTCGATCTGCATGACGTTCCTCCCCAGTTGTCGGTCCCCACCGCCATCGTGAACGGTCAAGCTGCAAATGGCCAGTCGACCTTAGTCGAAGTTCCTGCGCTGCGCATTTGCCGAGCATCGCCGTTGAAGGCAAACTGCCAATCGTCGATACCGCCGCCACGAAAATGACTGCCGAAGAATCGAAGCTCCACGCCGAAACGCTTGCCGCGCAGGGAATGGGGCGCGTGGCAACGCCGTACCACGACATCGTGCCGCCGATTCACGTCACGACGACCTATGAGCGCGGCGCAGACGGCGCGTTTCCGGGTGGACGGATCTATTCGCGCGCCGATAATCCTACTTACGACGCGACCGAGGCGCTGATTGCAGCGCTGGAAGGCGCGGCCGCCGCGATGGTGTTTGCATCGGGTCAAGCCGCCGCAGCCGCGGTGTTTCAGGCGCTTGCTCCCGGTGACGGCGTGCTCGCGCCGCGCAACATGTATTGGGCACTGCGCAAATGGTTGCTGCAGTTTGCCGCGCCGTGGGGCTTGTCGATCGAGTTCTATGAGAATGGGTCGATCGACGACCTCGCCGAAAAAACGCAAGCGCGACGACCGCGCTTGATCTGGATCGAAACGCCGGCCAATCCGACATGGGACCTGACCGACATCGCGGCGGCCAGCGAAATCGGGCGCAATATCGGCGCCGTTGTCGCTGTCGATTCAACGGCGGCGACACCGGTGCTGACGCGGCCGATCGAGCTGGGCGCGCACATCGTCATGCATTCCGCCACCAAATACCTGAATGGCCATGCCGACGTGATCGCTGGCGCGCTCGCAACGGCGAAGGATGATGAGCTATGGCAACGGATCGGCTATATCCGCGGAAGTGGCGGCGCGATCCTCGGGCCATTCGAATCATGGCTCCTGCTGCGCGGCATGCGGACGTTACATGTGCGCGTGGCGACGGTATGCACGAATGCGCAGACCATCGCGCTGCGCCTGCAAGAACATCCTAAGTTGTCGCACGTCCTGTATCCGGGATTGCAAAGCCATCCCGGACATGAGGTCGCGGTGAAGCAGATGCGGAACGGTTATGGCGGGATGATGTCCGTGCGCCTGCGCGACGGCGAGGCGGCGGCGATGTCGTTTGTCGCGAAGCTTCGCATCTTCAAACGGGCGACATCGCTTGGATCGACCGAAAGCTTGGCGGAGCACCGCGCCAGCGTCGAAGGGCCCGGAACGATGTGTCCCGCCGATCTCGTACGTTTGTCGATCGGCATCGAGCACGTCGACGACCTGATCGCCGATCTCGAGCACGCGCTGGAGTGACGGTGTCGCGCGATACCGGTGCGCCGGTCAATACGTTGCGCTATTCTTTTTTCGGGGGTATTTCGTACGGCTTGCACTGCATTTTCATCGTGATGCGCTCGCGCGACAATTGCATGTCGAGCCCCGTGCCGCGCAGCTCCATCAAGCCGTTCGTATACCGGAGGCCGGACGCTGCGGCGATCTGGTAAAGAACGACACGCGTCCCATCGGGCATCAACAGACGCGCCTCGCCTTCCGCGAAGCGGATCACGATCCGTTCTCCTCCGTGGTCGCAGTCGATCGTGTTCTTCGCTGCCTCGAGCTCCTCTTTCGTCGGGCCGCTGCTCTGGCATGCCGCGAGCAATAGCGTTGTTGGAATCAGCAGAAATCGGCGGAGCGAAGCCATGCGCATGAGTCGCGAAGCGTGGGTCGGCGCGAGCATATCACCGGGCCAGCGCCCTCGGTGCCGTGGCGAGCCCGCTTGTGGGCGGCGGGTGAAAGCGGATCGAAGGCGGATAGGAGAGGACTTCGGTCAGCGCGCCATCGACGATTCCACGCTGCATGCTCTGCCACGCGCCGACTCGAAGCAA
>DASPYC010000453.1:0-10299 GCA_035636955.1 Casimicrobiaceae bacterium | reverse complement strand
CATCTTCGGACGCACCAAACCGGCACGAGGAGGTTGCTGCCGCTCGACCGCCGATTGCAGCGCGCGAGTAAGGCGTGGTGTCGACAGCTTCGCCATCGCTGCGGCGTAGGCGCGGTCCACCGATCCAAGCAGCGCCTCGACGCCGCGTCCTTCTTTCGCCGAGATGAAGTGGTGCTGCGCGAACGACAGGAACGCCAGCTTGCGCTCGATGTCGCGCTTGACGGCGTCACGTTGTTCTTCCGCAAGGCCGTCCCACTTGTTGATACCGATGACGACAGCGCGGCCGGCCTCGAGCACGTGACCGGCGAGATGCGCGTCCTGTTCCGAAATGCCGTCCTGCGCATCGAAGAGCAGGATGACGACGTTGGCATCCTCGATCGCCTGCAGTGTCTTGATGACCGAAAACTTTTCGATCGACTCGAATACTTTGCCGCGCCGGCGCACGCCCGCGGTATCGATCAGCGTGTATTGGCGCACGGCCTCCTCGGGTCCTCGCGGTTGAACCAACGCCAACGTGTCGGCCTTTGTTAGCGATTCGCGTTTGCTCGCCGCGCTGCGGGCCTCGCCGCTCACGCCACCGCCGCGGTCGAAGTCGACGTAGATTGCGTCGCGCGTCGTGCCGGGCTCGTCGAACGTGACGAGGCGCTCCTCGCCGACGAGCGCGTTCGCCAGCGTCGATTTGCCGACGTTCGGCCGGCCGACGACCGCGACTTTGATTCGCGACTCCATGCCGCTTGCGGAAGACCGTGCGCTCGCTCCGGTCACCACGGGAATGCGCTCGAGCGCCGTTTCGATCATCGCATGCACGTTTTCGCCATGCGCGGCCGACACGGCGAGCGGCTCGCCGAGAGCGAGCTCGTGAAATTCGGCCACCGCGCGCTCGGGCACGAGTCCTTCCGCCTTGTTGACGGCGACGACCACGGGGCGGCCCGACCGACGCAGCAGTTGTGCGATCGCGCTGTCCTGCGGCGTGAGACCCGAGCGTGCGTCGACGATCAGCACGACGACGTCCGACTCGGCGATTGCCGCTTGTGCTTGCTTCGCCATTTCGAAATAGATGCCGGATGTAGCGACGGGCTCGAAGCCGCCGGTATCGACGACAATGTATTCACGGTCGCCGGCGCTCGCGCGACCGTAGTGCCGGTCCCGCGTCAGTCCGGGATAGTCGGCGACGAGCGCGTTGCGCGTCTTCGTGAGCCGATTGAAGAGCGTCGATTTGCCGACGTTAGGCCGGCCAACAAGGGCTATGGTGGGAAGCATCCAAGCGATCGGGGAAAATTAGCGCGCGGTCACTGAATACAGCGTGCCGGCATCGGACAGCCAAACGCCGCTTCCCGCCATCACGATGGGTTGCGCGGTCGGGGGCCGGCCATCGGTCGCGAGGCGTCCGACATACGCGCCATCGGCGTGCTCGAGCAAATGCAAATAACCTTCGGTATCGACGACTCCGACGAAATTTCCGACGAGCTGGGGACCGCCGACACGCCGCTGGGCAAGGGCGTCCTGTTTCCACACCGAGGCACCGCTCGATTTGTCGAGCGCATGAACGGCGCCTTTGTCATCGGTGACGTAAAGATATTTTTCGTCGCCCGCGAGACCGCTCAAGCTCGACAGATCCCGTGACCACAAAAGAACGCCGCGGAGGATGTCGAAGCACGCGACGCGGCCCTGATAGGCGACTGCGCACACTTGCCGCTCATCGATGAACGGGAGACTTGTGACGTCGGCGATCCGCTCCAGTTCAGTGGCGCCTTTGGGTGAAGCGACAGTCGCATCCCAGCCGACGTTCCCCGTCGCAACGTCGAGCGCCAGCAGATGGCCCCCCGCCGTCCCTGCGAAGACGCCGCCGCGCGCCGTCACGCCCCCGGCGGTGTTGCGAATAGTCAAGGCCGGATTGCTCCGCTGATAAACCCACTTGGTCTTGCCGTCGGCGGACGCCAAACCGTAGATGCGTCCATCGCCCGAAAAAATGATCGCCGCCCCTTCGTCGACGCGCGGCGGCGCGATGACCTCGCTCGACACGTGCGCGCTCCACATGGGTTTGCCATCGGCATCAAAGGCCAGCACATCGCCCTTGTCGGTGCCGACGACGACGTGCGATTCGTCGGCGCCCGGGCCCGCGGAAATCTTTTGACCCACGTTGATCCGCCAGAGCTGGCGTCCAGTCGCGGCGTCCACGCGAACGAGCGTGCCGTCGGTGGCCGCAGCATAAACGGACGACGGAGTAATTGCCGGGGCGAGTCCTGCAGCCGCCTTGCCGACGCTTACTTGCCAGTTGAGCTGCGGCGTGACCTTCGCGGTCAGCGTCGGCAACGGTCCAGGCTTGCTGCTTTTGCCGAACAGCCAACCGAACGATGGCGGAGGAATTTTCGGCAGTGAATCCGTCCACGATGTCAGCGTCGTCGAGCAACCGCCGACCGTGGTCGCGACAATCACCGTGGCCGTCAACCGTTTAGTCCGCGGCCAGCGCGTACCAAAGCTCATGGTTTCGCGACAGTGGCAGGCGGCGCGGCAGGCGGGGCAGGGGACGCTTGCGCGGCCGTTCCCGGCGCCGCGGGCGTTGCGGCGGGACCTCCGGCAGCGTCGAGCTTCACCTGTACGTAAGCCCGATATGGCGATTTCGGATCGAGCGTCGCCAACGCTTCTTCGTAGGCGACGCGCGCTTCCGGCGAGCGGCCGGCCGCAGCAAGCGCATCGCCCCGCAAGTCGGCGTACAAGCCGTTGAACGATACCGGACGCTTCGCATCGAGCGTCCGCAGCGCTTCGTCGTACTGCTTATCGTCGAGAAGGGTCTCTGCCAGGCGATACCGCGCGATCGCTTTCAACTCCTCTTCGTCGGCGTGCTCGACGACCCATGCAAGCTGCGTCTTCGCGCCCGCCTTGTCGCCGGCATCGAAAAGCACCTTCGCGTAAAGGAGCGCCGCGCGTGGTGCATACGCAGTGCCGCCAAACTTGTCGGTGAGCTGCGTCATCGCGTCCTTCACTTTTGCAGGATCGCTTTTGCGCACGCCATCGCTCACCGCCTGATAGAGGACCGACGCGTCCGCTGCGCGCCTGCCGGCCCACCAGCGCCAGCCTTGCACGCTGCCGATGACGATGCACGCGAGCACAATGCCGAGGGTGATCGTGTTGCCGTACTGCTGCCACCACGCCTTCAGATCGTCGATCTTTTCCTGCTCTTCCAAATCGTAAGCCGCCATGCCGCTTCCTTGCTCTACAAAGTTGTATGCGCCGAAGCGCTAAGGTATTTCCCGACGTCTTTCAGAGCGACGGCGTGTTGCTCGCCGGGCTCGCGTAGCGGCTTGATTGCAACGGTTTCGGCCGCGGCTTCGTCATCGCCGATGATGAGTGCAAATCGCGCGCCGCTCGCATCGGCGCGTTTCATTTGCGCTTTGAAACTTCCCCCGCCCGCGTTCATCACGATCGGATGGCCGGCATCGCGCACTTGCTCGGCAACGCGATGGGCGAGCTTCGCCGCGGCATCGCCCACGTGGACGAGATAAGCGAACGGCGCATCGCGCGCTTCGCGCTTCGCGGTTTGCAGCAACAAAATCATTCGCTCGATGCCCATCGCGAAGCCGCATGCGGGGGTGGGCTTTCCGCCAAGCTCTTCGAACAATCCATCGTACCGACCGCCACCTGCCACGGTGCCTTGCGCGCCTAGGCGATCGGTAACCCACTCAAAAACCGTGCGGTTGTAGTAGTCGAGCCCGCGGACGAGGCGCGGATTCACGATGTACGCGATGCCGGCATCGGCAAGCAATTGCGTCACACCTTCGAAGTGCGCCCGCGCGGCAGGCTCCAAGCGGTCGACGAGGCGCGGCGCACCGGCGATGATGTCCTGCAGCGCGGGATTCTTGCTGTCCAGGATGCGCAGCGGATTCGTCGAAAGTCGCCGCCGAGAGTCGGCGTCGAGCGCATCGGCGTGCAGCGTGAAATAGTCCACCAGCGCGCCGCGGTGCGCGCGCCGCTCCGCTGCATCGCCGATCGAATTGACCTCGAGATGAATCGCGTCCGCAAGCCCCAGCTCGCGCCACAGTCGCGCCAGCATGACGATCTGCTCGGCATCGACATCGGGACCCGGAAAACCCAGCGCCTCGACATCGAATTGGTAAAACTGGCGGTAGCGTCCCTTTTGCGGCCGCTCGTGCCGGAACATCGGTCCCGCAAGCCAAACGCGCTGCGGGCGTTCGTAGAGCAGGTTGTGCTCGATCGCCGCGCGGACGATACCGGCGGTCGCTTCCGGACGCAGCGTCAGGCTTTCGCCATTCAACCGGTCCTCGAACGTGTACATCTCCTTCTCGACGACGTCGGTCGCGTCGCCGATTGCGCGTACGAACAGCGGCGTCGGCTCGACGATCGGCACGCGCAGATTGCGATAACCGTAGCGGCGAAATACGTCGCGCGTCGTGTCTTCGAACCACTCCCACAGCGCGGCCTCGTCAGGCAGCACGTCGTTCATGCCGCGAACGGCTTGCAGCGCTGTCCGTCGTGGCGGACGGGCGTCTTCGGTACCGGGCGACGTCGGCGATCGCGCGATGTCGGTTGTTGCCGATTTCATGCCAGTGCCTTCACCGCGATCGACTTCGTCGTAGGCCGGAGACTGGGCGAGGCGGGTTCGCCGCCGTAGGTGGCACGAACGTAATCGGTGACGATCGCGATGAATTCTTCGGCGATGCGATCGCCTTTGAGCGTCACGGTCTTCTGTCCGTCCACAAATACGGGTGCAACCGGAACTTCGCCGGTACCCGGCAACGATATGCCGATATTTGCGAGCTTCGATTCGCCCGGGCCGTTGACGACGCAGCCCATCACCGCCACCTGCATCGTCTCGACGCCAGGATATTGCGCTCGCCATGCGGGCATCGACGCACGCAGATAAATTTGGATGCGGTCTGCGAGCTCTTGGAAATACGTGCTGGTCGTGCGACCGCAGCCGGGACACGCAGTCACCATCGGCGCGAACGATCGCAGTCCCATCGTTTGCAGGATTTCCTGCGCGACCTGGACCTCCTTGGTGCGGTCGCCGTTGGGCTCCGGTGTCAGCGATACGCGGATCGTGTCGCCGATGCCCTCCTGCAGCAGCACGGCAAGCGCGGCGGTCGACGCGACGACGCCTTTGCTGCCCATGCCGGCTTCGGTCAATCCCAAATGCAACGCGTAGTCGGCGCGGCGCGCAAGCTCGCGGTAGACGACGATCAAATCCTGCACATTCGAAACCTTGCACGACAGCACGATGCGCTCGCGCGGAAGCCCGAGGTCTTCGGCCTGACGTGCGCTGCCGAGCGTCGAGACGACGAGCGCCTCACGCATCACCGCGTCGGCGCTGTCCGGCTTCGCGAGCTTCGCGTTGTCATCCATCAGCCGCGCGAGCAGCGCCTGATCGAGGCTTCCCCAATTCACGCCGATGCGCACGGGCTTGTCGTAACGAAGCGCCTGCTCGATCATCATCGCGAATTGCGGATCGCGTTTACTGCCTTTGCCGACATTCCCCGGATTGATCCGGTATTTCGCAAGCGCTTGCGCGCAATCGGGATAGTCGGCCAGCAGCTTGTGGCCGTTGAAGTGAAAATCGCCGATCAACGGCACAGCGCAGTCCGCACGATCGAGCGCGGTTCGGATCGCACACACGGCAGAGGCGGCCTCGGCGGTGTTCACCGTAACGCGCACGAGCTCGGATCCGGCGTCGGCCAGCGCCCGAACCTGTGCGACGGTCGCAGCGATATCGGCGGTGTCGGTGTTCGTCATCGATTGGACGACGATCGGCGCACCGCCCCCAATGACGACGTCGTTCACGCGAACCGGCCGTGTGGGATGCCGCACGATCGCCGGTCGTTCCATCGTCGTCACTTGAGGATGAATCGGGCGATATTCGCGCGGGTGAACGGCCCGATATCGATGAGCTGCCCGCGATAGGTCACCGAAACACCGGCCGCATTGCCGATATTGACGTCGAGCGGGGGCGTTCCACTCAATGTTTGCGTCGTCCCCGCGGCGCCCGTTTGCATGAAGATGGCGGCGCCGTTCCCATCCTTCACTTCGACCCACGACTTTTCTTTGAACGTCAGCAGAAGCGGGGCGTCGGATGCCGCAGCGCTTGGCGTCGGCGCCGTTGCGGTTGGCGCAACCTGTTCAGCCGCCGGCGTGGTTGTGTTCGAGGGTGCGGCCGCCGCGCCATCGCTCTTGACCATCGGCGCTGCAGATTCCGGCTTTGCGCTCGCGAGAGGATTGGGCAGCGCAGTCGAGGGCGCCGCGGGTACAGGCGGCGCTGCGCTTTCTGCGGGCGGGCGCCGGGAAACTCCCGCGTTCCGCATGAACTCGTACACGCCCGCGGCGGCGACGATCGCCAGTAATGCAAAAGGAATCAGCCAACGCGTCCAGGAGTTGCGTCGCGCGCTTGCCACGGGCAGCTCCACCATCGGGCGCGACACTGCCGTAAGCGATGGCCGGTCCAGCGGCGACGTGCCTTCGCCGCGCGGTAGCGCTGCGAGGATCGCAGCCGGGTCGAGACGCAGCAAGCGCGCGTAGTTGCGCACGAATCCGCGGACAAACGTGCGGCCGGGCAGACGCGCGTAATCATCCTCTTCGATCGCGCGCACTTGACGCGGAGCGAGCTTCAACTGCTGCGCAACCGCCTCCTGCGACCAGCCGGCGGCTTCACGGGCTGCCCGCAGTTGCGCGCCCGCCGTCGAAGCAACGGGGAGCGGCGTGTTGTGATCGTCCGCCATTAGTCGCACGTTTTAGCTGCAAGCGCCTTCGCTTCGGGCGAATCCGGAAATCGATTGCGAAGTTGCGTCATATAGGAGATCTCGGCCTGGCGATCGCCCTGCTTGCGCTCGATGCACATACCCAGATACAGCGCTTCGGCGCGAGGGCTCGCATCCCGCATCACCGGTCGCAGCCAGCTACGTGCATCGTCGAGACGTGCTTCACGGTAAGCAAGCAGCGCGAGGTTATAGGCGGCGATCGAATTCCCCGGCGACGCGCCGAGTGCACGACGGAAATACTCGTCGGCCTTTTTGTTTTCGCCCAACACGGCGCTGCATTTGCCGGCGTTGATCAATGCAATTTCCGGCGACTTGTAGAGCGAATCGCGGAGAGCCGCTTCGAATTCGGGTATCGCTTCGCGGGCACGGCCGGTCGCGCAGAGGAATGCGCCCCAGTTCGCGCGCAGATCCGCGTCGGTCGGCGCGAGCGCAAGCCCGCGCTGAAAACTCGCTTCTGCCTTTTGAGTTTCGCCGAGCATTGTGTAGACGAGACCGTAGACGTTGTAAATCTTCGGATAATTCGGATCGAGCCCCTGCGCCTCGTCGAGCACCTGGAGCGCGACGTCGAACTGACCGCGCTCGTAATAGCCGGCGGCGAGATCAGTCTTGATCTGCGCGCGCTGCAGCGGCGTTGCTTCCTGCGCCTTGACGGGTTCGGGTACTGGCGGAGCCGCCGCAGGTTGCGCCGGCTTATTGGATGCGCATCCGGCAACCAAAGCGAGAACAATCATGCCGAGAAGGGCGTAGATGCGCATGGACGAACGGCTCCCTAACAATGCTCAGCGCGTCGCGACAACCGGAATTCGGCTGCCGAGCTTTCGCTTTGTGCGGTCCTGCACGCGCCCGGCGAGCTGCCCGCAGGCGGCGTCGATATCATCGCCGCGCGTCTTGCGAATCGTCGTGACAATTCCGCCGGCGGTCAGCGTACGTTGGAATGCCAGGATGCGCTCGCGCGGCGACGTGCGAAACTCGGTCCCCGGAAACGGATTGAAGGGTATGAGATTGATCTTGCACGATGTATCGCGCAGCAGCGCCAGCAGTTGGCGCGCAGTGACTGTGTCGTCGTTGAGGCCATCGAGCATCACATACTCGAAGGTGATGAAATCGCGCGGCGCTTTGTCCAGATACCGGCGGCACGCGGCCAGGAGATCGTCGAGCGGATGCTGACGGTTGATCGGTACGAGACGATCGCGCAGCGCATCCGTCGGCGCATGCAACGACACGGCGAGCGCAACCGGGCACTCATCGCGCAAGCGATCGATCATCGGCACGAGGCCGGACGTCGACAGGGTGACGCGTCGCCGCGAAAGACCGTAGGCATTGTCGTCGAGCATGAGCTTGAGCGCCGCGACCACGTTGTCGAAATTCGCGAGCGGCTCACCCATTCCCATCATGACGACGTTGGTGATCGGCGCATGGCCCGCGGCCACCCACGGCGCTGCGACGCCGTCCGCAATAAGCGCACGGTTCGCGTGCCAGAGCTGGCCGATGATCTCGCCCGACGACAGATTACGATTGAAGCCCTGCTTTCCCGTCGAACAGAAGGCGCAATCGAGCGCGCAGCCTGCCTGCGACGATACGCAAAGCGTGCCGCGATACCGCCCCGTCGAAGCGTCGGACGAAAACGGTGCGGCAGCGTTCGGGGCGGTCGCATCCAGCTCGGAGGTAGCATCCGCAAAGGGGCCCCTGCTCCTCTCCTCGCTGTCGCCCTCGGGGATATAGACGGCTTCGATCGCGTTCGCGCTGCCGACGTCGATCAGCCACTTGCGCGTGCCATCCGACGCCGTCGTATCGCGGATGACGGTCGGCGCGATGATTTCCGCTTCAGCACCGAGTCGTTCGCGCAGGGGCCGCGCGAGGTCGCTCATTGCGCCAACATCGTCGACGAAGCGTTGATGCAGCCAGCGCGAAACCTGCCGCGCGCGATACGGTTTCTCGCCGCGTTCGGCGAAAAAAGTCGCGAGTGCTTTCGGGTCGAGGTCGAGCAGGTTGATCACTGACGTTCGCTCACCGGCTGAAGATCGCGCTGGTCGGAAAAAAGAATTCGATTTCGTTTCGGGCCGTTTCGGGCCCGTCGGAACCATGGACCGCATTGGCATCGATCGATTCGGCGAACGCCGCCCGGATCGTGCCCGGCGCAGCCTTTTTCGGATCGGTCGCGCCCATCAGCTCCCGATTGCGGGCAATGGCGTTTTCGCCTTCGAGCACTTGCACGATGACCGGCCCTGTCGTCATGAAGTCAACGAGGTCCTTGAAAAACGGGCGATCGCGATGCACGGCATAGAAACCTTCTGCTTCGGCGCGCGACAGCCGCATCATCCGCGCCGCGACGATTTTTAGCCCGGCCTTTTCGAATCGGGCATAGATCTCTCCGATGACATTCTTGGCCACCGCATCGGGTTTGATAATGGACAGCGTACGTTCGACAGCCATTCTTTTTGAGCTCCGGAAGCGCGAAATCGGTGAAACCGGCAATTGTAGCATGCGGTCGTCATACGAGATCAGGGGTCAGTCGGTCGATAGGTTACTGATCCGCAAGCACATTGGCCGCTCGCGGCGTACGCGATCCTGACCCGAAAAATCCCTCGTGCCGACAGCAAACTTGCCGACGCTGCAACCATGACCGATAGCGGCCTTCGGCAGCTCGCACGCGCGCGAACGCCCTCCTATCCCATCATTCCCAGTGCCTTCGGGAGCCAGATCGACAGCCCCGGCCAATAGGTGACGATGACGAGGAATGCCAACATCGTCAGAAGCCAGGGCCAGACGGCGATCGTCAGCTCCGTGATGCCCATCTTCGTAATGCCGGACGCCACGTAGAGGTTCAGGCCCACGGGGGGGTGGCACATGCCGACTTCCATGTTGACCACCATCATGATGCCGAAGTGCACGGGATCGATGCCGAGCTTCATTGCGACCGGAAACAGAATCGGCGCCATGATGAGCACGATCGACGACGGCTCCATCACGTTGCCGGCCAACAGCAGCAAGACGTTGACGACGAGAAGGAACGTGATCACGCCAAGGCCCCTGTCGAGCATCCACGCGGCGAGGACCTGCGGAATCTGCTCGGAGGTCATCAAATAGCTGAACATCACCGCGTTGGTGATGATGTAGAGCAGCATCGCGCTCATGTTGGCTGAATCGAGCAGTATCTTGGGCGCCCTCGACAGCGGCATATCGCGGTAGACGAACACAGCGACAAAGAACGCGTACACGGCGCTCATCGCCGCCGCTTCGGTCGGCGTGAAGATGCCGGTGTAGATGCCGCCGATGACGACGACGATCAGCAGCAGCCCCCACATGCTTTCGCGAAAAGCGCGCAGGCGCTCGCCCCAGCTGACCACCGGTTGGCGGGGATAGTTGTTCTTGCGCGCTCGCCACCATGTCGTGAGGCCGAGCATCGTCGCCAGAAATATGCCTGGAACGATGCCTGCAATGAAGAGCTGGCCCACCGACGTATTGGTCGCGACCGCGTACATCACCATGACGATGGACGGCGGAATCAGAATGCCAAGGGCGCCCGAGGTAG
>DASPYC010000452.1:0-2110 GCA_035636955.1 Casimicrobiaceae bacterium | reverse complement strand
ACCTCGCATTTCGGCGCCATGCTGGCGTCGCGTCTCAGCGGCGGTGCGAAGGATGATGGAATGCGAGGCGGCGTCACTCGCCTGCGCCGCCATCGCGCTCCGATCTTGGCCGCGGTTGCTGATCGCCGTGAGAACGCTCGGATTTCTGCACGGGCGAGTCGATCATACGAAACGCAACAATGACACCTGACAACGCTGTTAGGGCGCCGACAAAGACGATTGCCGCGACCAGGCCGAACGCATCGGCGATCACGCCGGACAACACCGCGCCTACTGCGTACCCCAAATCGCGCCAGAGCCGGTAGACGCCAACTGCCGACGCTCGCCAGCCCGGATGTGCGCGATCGCTGACGGCCGCCAACAATGTTGGATAGACGAGCGCCGTCCCCAACCCCAGGAGGACGCTCCCTCCGATCCACGCTGCATACGGCGAACGCAAGGACGTGCTCGCGGCCACGATCCAGATTCCGACCGCTTGCACCCACATGCCAGCAGCGATCAGCCATTTGCGGCCCCATCGATCGGAGAGCGCGCCGGCGCCGACCTGCGACAAGCCCCACACGGCTGGGTAGATCGCCGCCAGTGCGCCGATGTGCGCCACGCTCACGCCGCTTCTGACGAACAACAGAGGGAAAAGGCCCCACGCAGCGCCATCATTAAGATTGTTGATGAGTCCCGCCTGACTGCATGCGATGAGCGTCCGATCGCGAAGACTCGTTTCGAAGAAGACCCACTTCAGTGACTTCTTCGCGGCCGCGCCGTTGGCGTGATGCGATTCGGCATGCGCAAACTCCGTCGTATCGCGCACGAATGCGATCGAAAGAATCAGTCCGATCGACGCGAAGGCGACGCCTAGTACGAACGGTGCGATGCGTAGTCCATGAGAGCTCGCAAGTTCTGCGCATGCCCAAGCCGCCAACGCCACGGCGACATAGCCTGCGAACTCGTTGAGACCCATCGCCAGGCCGCGTCGCTTCGGTCCGGCCAGATCGATTTTCATGATAACGGTCATCGACCAGCACAGGCCCTGATTGATGCCCAGGAAAACGTTTGCCAGAACGATCCAGCCCCATGTCGGCGCCCAGAGAAGCAGGAATGGCACAGCCAGTCCAGCGATCCATCCGGCAACCAGCAGTGCTTTGCGGCCGATGTGCTCCGATGCGCGCCCGGCGACCAGATTCGTGAGCGCCTTCACGATTCCGAAGCTGACAATGAATGTGAGCATTGCGCTCGTCGAGACGAGTCCGAACTCACGCTCTGCCAGAAGCGGCATCACGGCACGCTCGAGTCCGACCATTCCGCCGACAAACGCGTTGACGACGACGAGCAATGAGAACTGACGCCAGTTTCGCCCGAGGCCGGTCATCGGATAGACGGTGGCCCCCGGCGTGGCGCGGGCTTCAGACTGCAAGATTGATGGCGCGAATTCCGGCAGCATTCGGCGAAGGAGCTGGCAGATCGCGTAGCACCGCGGCGACGAACTCCTCCGCATCGTCGACACGGAACGTGCGGTTGAATCGTCGCTCGAATCCAATCGTCGACGACGGCTTGCCACTCAATCCGCGTCCGCAAATCGAACCGGAGAATGCGCCCGGCCACACTTCGACGTCATCGGCCAGGGCTCGTAGTCTCCTTGCGCTCTGGTAGAGCATGCGCGCACCTTCCTCCGCGTCACTTGCCAGTTCGGTGCGTCCCATGTCGCCAACCATCAGCGTGTGACCCGTCAAGACGAGCCAGGGCTCGCCGCCGCGCGTCCGATCCGATATCAGCAACGAGATGTGCTCCGGCGTGTGTCCCGGCGTGTGCAATACATCGATTACCACGTTTCCAAGGACGAGTTGCTGTCCGTCCGCGACGCCGGTCGCATGCTCAGTCAAGACAGATTCATGCAAAACGTACTCTGCGCCGGCGCGTGTGGCGAGCGTGCGACCGGCAGAGATGTGATCGGCGTGCAAGTGCGTGTCGATCACGTAGCGAATCTCCATCCGACTCTCCGCTGCAGCACGCAGATACGCCTCGATGTCTCCGACCGGATCGATGACTGCAGACGTGGCGTGTCCGCCACATCCCACGAGGTACGAGGCGGCAACGGGATCAAAGTGAAGAAACT
>DASPYC010000451.1:0-8304 GCA_035636955.1 Casimicrobiaceae bacterium | reverse complement strand
TCGAGCACGATCAGATCGAATTGCGCACCGGTATCGCGTAACTGCCGTAACTCCGCAAAGACGTTGGCCTCGCGCCATGCTGCGCGTTCCACAGCCAACATCGGATTGCGGGTCAAATTTTCGCGCGCGAGCGCGAGCGCGTCCGCCGCGCTGTCAATCGATAGAACCGACGCCGCCCCGCCGGCGAGCGCGGCGAGTGTAAAGCCACCCGTGTAGCAAAACGCGTTCAGCACACGCTTGTCTTTGGCAAGTTTTCGTACGAACGCGCGGTTGTCGCGCTGATCGAGATAGAAGCCGGTCTTCTGACCACCGACCACGTCGACGGTGTAGCAAATCCCGCCTTCGAACATCGTGACGGTTCGCGGCAAGACGCCGGCGACGAGCCCCGCTCGCGGCGTCAATCCCTCCAGCGCGCGGACCTCGACATCGGAACGCTCATACACCGCACGCGCGCCCGTGACAGACATGAGCGCCTGCGCGATGACATCGCGCCAACGCTCAGCGCCGGCAGAAAGAAGCTGTAGCACGACGACATTGCCGTAGCGGTCGGCGATCACGCCGGGCAAGCCATCGGATTCGCCGTGCAGAATGCGAACGCCGGTATTCGCCGCGTCTTGCAGTGCGGCGCGCGCCGCCCAAGCGCGCTCAATGCGCTGCTCGAAAAATTGCGCGCCGATTCCTTCGCTGCCATCGAACGACCAGACGCGTGCGCGGATTTGCGACGTCGGCGAGTATGCACCGTATGCCAGGAACGCGCCGTCGGCATCGACGACCTTCACCGTCTCGCCGCTGCCGGGATGGCCATCGATACCCGCGACCGCGCCGGAAAACAGCCACGGATGGCGAAGGCGCAGCGACTTGTCTCGCCCCGGCTTGACGACCAGCACGGGGGTCACCGCGGACACGGCAACACTAGCCGAGCGCGACGCCGAAAAAGTGCCCGATCGCGAACGTCATGCCGCCGGCGATGGCGCCGAGCGCCAGCATCCGCGCGCCCGAATAAATCGAACTGCGTCCGGTGAACAGCGACAGCGTCGCCCCAACGCCGAAGAGCGCCACGGCGGTGATGCTGACGACAGTGGCCAGCGGGCTACCATTGGGCGCGATCAGGTAGGGTAATAGCGGTAATAGCGCACCCGCGGCAAACGAAACGAACGAGCTCGCCGCTGCGCCGAGCGGCGAACCGAGCTCATCGGGGTTGAGACCGAGCTCTTCACGGGCGAGCGTGTCGAGCGCGTGCTCCGGATCCGCGACCATCCGCTGCGCGAGCCGGCCGGCCTCTCTTTTCGGCAAGCCCTTCGCCGCGTAGATCAGCGCCAGCTCTTGCGCTTCGGCTTCCGGGTATTGCTTGAGCTCGTCGCGCTCGAGCGCGATTTGGTGCTCGTAGAGCTCCCGCTGCGATTGCACCGAGACGTATTCGCCGGCGGCCATTGCAAAGGCGCCGGCGGCCATGCCGGCAATGCCGCTCAGCACGACGGTATGGGGATCGGTTGTCGCGCCGGCGACGCCGAGAATCAGGCTTGCGTTCGATACCAATCCGTCGTTTACGCCGAATACCGCCGCGCGAAGATTGCCGCCGCCGCCGAGACCGCGGTGGCGCAGCTCGAGGCCGCCGATTACCGGCGGGACGTGGCCGGGCTCGCGCGCTGACGCCGTTCCGTACACGGCCATTCCTCGCACCTTCATTGCCGCGAGGATGCCGCGGAGCCGGCGCGGTCCCAAGCGTGCCACGAGCCAGGCAACGAGTCGCGTGCGGGTGTCCGGTGTGAAAGGCGCCGGGGCCGGATGGCCCTTCGCCGTCAGCTGCGCGCGCCAGATCGCCGCTTGCGCTTCGGCCTCGCCGGCAAGACGACGAAAGAGCTCGGCGCGAACGGTGCCCGTCTCTGCTTCCGCACAGGCGCGATAGAGGTAAGCAGAGCGTTGTTCCTCGGTCCAGCTTGCGAGCGGATTCATGACGGGCCTGTTGTACGGCGTTTACGCAGAGACGATGGCGTCGATGCGCGCCATCACGTCGGGGGAAAGCTTCTGCACCACTTGTTGCGCTTGCATGTTTTCCTTGACCTGCGACGGGCGGCTCGCGCCGGTGATCACCGTCGACACATGCGGATTTTTCAGGCACCACGCAAGTGCGAGCTGCGCGAGCGAGCAGGAAATCTCGCGCGCAATCGGCGCCAGAGCACGCACCTTGGCGAGCTTCGACGTGTCCTGGACGCGCTCAGCGAGCCATTCATAACCCTTGACCGCTGCGCGCGAGTCTGCCGGCACGCCTTCGTTGTATTTGCCGGTCAAGAGCCCGGAGGCGAGCGGGCTCCAGGTCGTCGTTCCGAGACCGAGGTCCTCGTAGAGACGCGCATATTCGTGTTCCACCCGCTCGCGATGGAACAAATTGTATTGCGGCTGTTCGGTCACGGGCTTGTGCAAATGATGGCGCTCGGCAATCTGCCACGCCGCCATGATATCGGCTGCGCTCCACTCCGATGTGCCCCAATACATCGCCTTGCCCGCTTCGATGATCGAGTGTAGCGCGGCGACCGTTTCCTCGATCGGAGTGTCGGGATCGGGACGATGACAATAGACGAGATCGACGTAATCGAGCTGCAGGCGCTTGAGCGAGCCGTCGATCGCCTGCAACAGATATTTACGATTGAGCGTGTTGCGTTCGTTGGGACCGTCGTTCAAGCCCCAGAAGAATTTCGTCGATACGATATACGACGAGCGCCGCCACCCTAACCGCTTCAGCGCTTCGCCCATGATCGACTCCGCGTTGCCCTTCGCGTAGACCTCGGCGTTGTCGAAAAAATTCACGCCGGCGTCGAATGCAGCGGCCATGCACTCGCGCGCGGCGCTTTCACCAAGCTGATTGCCGTACGTAACCCATGAACCGAACGACAGTTCGCTGACTTTGAGCCCGGATCGTCCGAGCCGGCGGTAATTCATCGTGATCAACCGTGGGGAGTCGTGCGCCGGTCCGACGACGGAGGACGCTAGAATCGCGCCTTCGATTGTAACCGCAAGGATTTTTTCATGCCCGCACTTCGTTCGGCACGCCGTAGCAAGAAACCACTTGACGTCGAAGCGTTATGGGCGATCAAGCGCATCGGCGCGCCGACGCTCTCGCCGGACGGCCGCTACGCGTGCGCGCCGGTGACGTCGTACGACATGGACAAGAACGAGGGCGTGACCGAGCTGTGGCTCTTTCCAACGGGATTCGGCGCGAAATCAACATTTGCGAAGCCCCGCAAGCTGACCGCAGGCGATAAAGACAGCGATCCCCGTTGGTCGCCGGACGGCAAATGGATCGCCTTCACCGCGAAGCGAAAAGACGACGCCGAACCGCAGGTCTATCTCATCGCGCCCGACGGCGGCGAAGCGACGCGCCTCACCCAAATCGCGACCGGCGCGTCGGCGCTCAAGTGGTTTCCCGATAGCGGACGCATCGCGTTCGTGTCTTGGGTCTGGCCGGACCTCACGACCGAAACTCTGCAAGGCAAGCGGATGAAGGAACGCAAGGAGGCGAAGGTCAAGGCGCATCTGACCGAACGCGCCGAGTACCGATTTTGGGATCACTGGCTGACCGACGGGCGGGAGCCACATGTGCTCGTCTGTGACATCGCCACCGGCCGCGCGCGCGATGTGCTCTCCCGCGCACGGGTCGCACTCCAACCGTGGGAACCGACATCCGACCACTACGACATCGCGCCGGACGGGCGCGAGATTGCGCTGACGATCGATCCCCACGACGAGCCCGGCATGATGAACCGCTGCGACATTGCTGTCGTGAGCCTCGCTTCCGGAAGGGTGAAGAACCTGTCGTCGACAAGCGGCCTCTCCGACGAGCATCCGCGTTATTCGCCAGACGGCCGTTACCTCGCGTGGCACGCGTATGACACGGCGCGCGCGTTCAACGACCAGGGACACTTGCGGCTGTACGATCGTCGCACGGCGCGTGTACAGCCATTGATGCCGCAATTCGATCACGCGACGCACCATGTCGATTGGACGCCGGACTCGCGCGCGTTGCTGTTTCTCGTCGACGATCGCGGTCGCGTCGGATTGTGGCGTCTCGCGCTCGACGCGAAGCTGCCTACGCCCGTTATCCGCGGCGGGACGATTGCCGGTTATGCGCGCTCCTCCGACGCGAGCGTGCTGGCGTACACGCGTGCGAGCGCGATGCATCCGCCGGCGGTCTTCGCGTCGCGCGGCGACGGCAGCGGCGAGCGCGCGATCGAGATGTTGAACCAGGCGCTGCTCGCACGCCATGCGCTCGGCACGGTCCGCGAATTCACCATCAAAGGCTGGAACGGCGAGCCGGTGCAGATGTTCGTCACCTATCCGCCGAACTTCGACCCTGCCAAAAAATGGCCGCTGATGCATTCGATCCACGGCGGGCCGCACGCGGCGCACCAGGACGGCTGGCATTTTCGCTGGAACGCGCAGGTTTTCGCGGGGCGAGGCTTCATCGTGCCGCAGGTCAACTATCACGGCTCTTCCGGTTTCGGGCAGAAGTTTCTTGAAACGATCACCAAGCGTTACGGCGAAAAGGAATTCGCCGACGTCGAAGCGGCGACCGATTACCTGCTGCGTCAAGGCTACATCGACCGCGCGCGGCTCACCGCAACCGGCGGCAGCTACGGCGGATTCATGGTGGCTTTCATGAACGGCCACACGAACCGGTACAAGGCCTACATCTGCCACGCCGGGTGCTACGATTGGGTGAGCATGATGGCGACCGACGGTTACCGCTTCTTCGCCAAGGAGCTCGGCGCCTTTCACTGGGACGATCCGCCGCGCGTCATGCGCCAATCGCCGCATCATTATGTGAAAAGCGCGCGTACGCCGACGCTGGTTGTCCACGGTGAGCTCGACTACCGCGTTCCGGCAACGCAGGCGTTGCAGTACTACAACTCGCTCAAGGCCAAAGGAGTCGAGGCGCGACTCGTTTACTTTCCCGACGAGAATCACTGGATCCTGAAACCGCAGAACTCACGGCTGTGGTATGCGGAATTCTTCGAGTGGCTTGCGCGATACGCCGGTAAAGGGACAAGCCGAGCGCACGCGAACAGATCGCGGTCACGCTTAGCGGGTCCCGCAACGGGCTAGCGAGGAGGACCGCTGCGGCGTAGCAACGCTTCAGCGATTTCCTGGCAACCGACGCAGCGCATCGCCGCCGGGTAGGCGGACAGCCGCGCGTAGGGGATCGGGACGCCGCAGTCGATACACTCGCCGTAGCTGCCATCGGCGAGACGCGCGAGTGCTGCCTCGACCTCGGTGAGAATGGCGAGCACCCGCGACACCGACGCAATGTCCATCGCCGCCATCGCATCGGCGACGGCCCAATCGTCGGTGTCCTCCATCCGATTGCGCAGGCCGACGAGTCGGGGGTCGTCCTGATTCTTGAGCTGCGCCGCGATCTCGCCACGGAGCTCGTCGCGGCGGACGCGCAGCTTCGCCTCGAGCTCCGCGCGCTCGGATGCTGTCAACGGCGTATCAGCAGCGCTCATCGCCTTCGTGTCCCCAAGGGGCTTGAATTGCCCGTCGCCACCCGCAGATTGCGGAATGCAGCCATCGGACAGTGCTCCCGCGGGGAGGCTTCGGTGTGCATCTATTTTGACAGACAGGAGAGCGAAAATGACTACTTTGCAAGTTTACGACCCGTTTGCCGATACGGGGTTCGACGAGCTGTTTCGCGGCTTTTTCCGCCCGGTAAGGACGGCGGAAAAGACGTCGCCGGTTCCGGTGCGGATCGATGTCGCCGAAACGGACGACGTGTACACCGTCCAAGCCGAGATTCCGGGTGTCAAGAAGGACGACATCCATGTAGCAATTGAAGGCAACCAGGTGACGATCTCGGCCGAAGTCAAACGCGAAACGGAAACGAAGGACGGCGAGCGCGTTTTGCGCAGCGAGCGCTATTACGGCGGTGTGTATCGCAGCTTCACGTTGCCGACGGAGCTCGATGAAACCGCGAGTGAGGCCAAGTACGACAATGGCGTTCTTCTGCTCAAGCTCGCGAAGAAACCGGCCGTCGCCGGCCGCAAGCTGACGATCCAGTAACGCGCGTCAGCGACGTATTGTTCATCATGACGGCCGAGTACGGGGATACACCGCGATTCCCGCACTCGGCCGCTGCTTTTCTCATCAGCGCACCCGCTTGGCCGTGTATTCCTCTTCGATGTTGTCGCGGTAATAGCTCCACGGCGACGACGCACCGGAAAAGCGCCGCCACACCTCGGAAGGCACGCCCAGATATTCGTAAGTGCCCGACGTCAATTCGATGACAAGCTTGCGCGCACGCTCGTCGTATCCCGCCGCGCGCAGGTTTCCTCCAGTTAGACGCTGCATGTCCATCATGATCGCTCCTGCTGGAAGGTCTTAATGCGCTGACGACCCCCACAACTGTTTCAAGCGGCTGTCGCGGCCGCAGCCGGTGCGATAGTAGTTGTAGCGCACGGGGTTCTTCAGATAATAGTCCTGGTGGTAGTCCTCTGCAGGCCAGAATTCCGCGGCATCGACAATCGGCGTCACGATCGGCTCTTTGAACGTCTTCATCTTCTCCAGCGCAGCCTTCGATGCTTCGGCGAGGCGACGCTGTTCAGCGTTGTGGACGAAGATCGCCGTGCGGTATTGATTGCCGTGATCGCAGAACTGGCGGTCGGTCACCGTCGGATCGATGTTGTGCCAGAACACGTCCAGCAATTTCTCGTAAGAAACCTTGGTGGGGTCGAAGACGATCTGCACCGCCTCGGCGTGCCCGGTCGTGCCGCTCGAGACTTCCTCGTACGACGGATTGCGCTTCATGCCACCGGTGTAGCCCGACGTCGTCGAGAGGACCCCCGGCGTCTTATCGAAAGGTGGCTCCATGCACCAGAAGCATCCGCCCGCGAATGTCGCGACCGCCTTGCCGGGCGGGACGGCGGCGGACTGCGCCTGCGCCGCAGCGGTGACGACGAAGCAGGAAAAAATCGCTGCGAGCGCGATCCATTCAAACCGAAGCAGGTACTTCCGCATAAGGTTCTCCACAGATGATTTCGAGCGCCGGTATCGGCGCCTCATCGGTCGCGTTCGCGACTGTGCGCCTTACGCGCGTGCCGGGCAAGTGTGCGGCGCGTCCGAACCGCGCGCGACGTCGGCCTGATACGATTTGACCGCCGTCTCGTCCATCAGGCTTCTCTTGTTCGCATTTAGATTTGCCCACTTTTTTGCTGCGCTGCCGGTTGCCGCGCTCCTCTGCGCTTACCCGGTTACAACGGTTGCCGCCGACCCGGCCAAGACCCTGCGCGTGGCCTTCTCGATCGCCGAGACCAGCTTCGATCCAGCCTTTGCGACCGACGCCGCATCCGACGGCGTGATCGGCAGCATCTTCGACGCGATGCTCGACTACGACTATCTCGCACGGCCGGTGAAGCTCGTGCCGCGCGCGCTCGAAGCGATGCCGACGGTGGAAGAGGACGGGAGGTCGTACATATGCCGCATTCGTAAAGGCGTCTTTTTCACGCCGGATCCTGCGTTCAAAGGCAAGGCTCGTGAGCTGACGGCCGTGGATTTCGCGTACTCGTTCAAACGGGTGCTCGACCCCGCGGTGAAAGCGGGCTGGCTCTGGCTTCTCGAAGGCAAGCTTGAAGGCGGCGACGAAGCCCGCGCAAAGGCGGCCAAGACGGGAAAGTTCGATTACGACGCGCCGTTGCCCGGTCTCACCGTCGTCGATCGCTACACGCTGAAAATCAGGCTCAATAAACCGGACCTACGCTTTCCCTACGCGCTCGCCGTTCAGAACATGGGCGCGATGGCCCGCGAAGTGGTCGAAGCCTATGGTGCCGACATCGGCGCGCATCCAGTTGGCACCGGACCGTACATGCTGGGCGAATACCGGCGGAGCGCGCGGATCGTCTTAACGGCGAATCCCGACTTTCGCGCGGTGACCTATGTTCCTGCGGGCCCCATTCCCCCGGCTTCGCAACCGGTCGCGGATGCATTGAAGGGCCGTAAGTTGCCGCTCGCGGGCCGTGTTGAAATCATGATCATGGAAGAAGGGCAGTCGCGCTGGCTCGGATTTCTGAACCGCGAGCTCGACTTTCTCGACATCCTGCCGGTCGATTTCACCGAGCAGGCGCTCGACAACGGCAAGCTCAAGCCGAATCTTGCGGCACAAGGCATCGTTCACGACGTGTTGCTGCGTCCGAATACATGGTGGACGTACTTCAACATGAAGGATCCGGTGATCGGTGGCTATGCGCCGGAGAAGATCGCGCTGCGGCGCGCGATCGGCATGGCTTACAACGTCGATGAGTTGATCCGCGTGCTCCA
>DASPYC010000450.1:0-4372 GCA_035636955.1 Casimicrobiaceae bacterium | reverse complement strand
GCAGCGCTCACGAGCGAGGCGGCGAAGTTGTGGAACGTCGACGCCAGCGACCTGACAACCATCGACGGCGACGTGCGCGCCAAGTCCGGAGCGCGGCGCATCGCTTACGGCGAGCTCATTCGAGGCAAAGGCCTCCGCTTGCCGGTGAACGCACAGGCGCCGCTACTCGATCCATCGCGTTATCGCTTCGTCGGGCGCTCCGTTCCGCGCGTCGACATTCCAGGCAAAGTCACCGGCGAATTCACGTACATGCAGGACTTCCGCGTGCCCGGCATGGTGCACGCCCGCGTCGTACGGCCGCCGGCGATCGGGGCGCAGCTCGCGAGCGTCGACGAAAGCTCGGTCTCCGGCATTCCAGGGTTCATCAAGGTGGTGCGCCAGGGTAACTTCCTCGCCACCGTGGCCTCGAGCGAGTGGGCTGCGATCAAAGCCGCGCAGCAGCTCAAGGCGACGTGGTCCGATTGGACCGGATTGCCCGACGAAGCGAAGCTATGGGAGCACGTGCGCGCAACGCGAATAGTGAAAGACGACGTCACGAGTAACGTCGGCAACGCGAAAGACTCGCTGCCGCGCGCGACGAAGCGTTTGTCCGCGACATACGATTTCGCGATTCACACGCACGGCTCGATCGGCCCGTCATGCGCCGTTGCGGATTTTCGCGACGAAAAGCTCACATGCTGGTCCGCGAGCCAGGCGACGCACAATCTGCGCAAGCAGCTCGCATCGATGCTTTCGCTGTCCGACGACAACGTGCGCGCGATATACGTCGACGGCGCCGGCTGCTATGGACGAAACGGTCATGAAGATGCCGCCGGTGACGCGGCACTGCTCGCACGCGCTGTCGGCCGACCCGTACGCGTGCAATGGATGCGTGCCGACGAGCATGGCTGGGATCCCAAAGGGCCGCCGACGCTGATCGACCTGCAAGTCGGACTGGACGCTGACGGCAGCGTCGCGGCGTGGTACTCGCAGTTCTATCTTCCGGACGGCGCCGCCGGGACTGTGCCGCTCGTAGCGGCTGATCTCGCCGATCTGCCTGGCGACCACGGGATGAGTCCGGGCCTCATTCTCAACGATTCGGCGATCCCATACGCATTTCCGAACGTATTGACGGTCGCGCACCGCTTGGCGGACACGCCGCTGCGTCCTTCGTGGATACGCACGCCGGGGCGAATGCAGAACACGTTCGCCAACGAGGCGTTTTTCGACGAGCTTGCGCTCGCGGCCAACGCCGATCCGTTCGACTTCCGGCTGCGTTACCTGCACGATCCGCGAGGCGAAGAGCTGCTGCGTCGGCTGCGCACGTTTGCGAAGTGGCAAGGCCGTTCGGCGTCGAAGGCGAACAACGGTGACATTGCAACGGGACGCGGCGTGGGTTACGTGAAATACGAGCTTTATCGAACTTACGTCGGTGCAGTCGCTACCGTCGAGGTCAATCGCAAGACCGGTGTGATTCGCGTGAAGCACTTTGCCGTCGTGCAGGATTGTGGACAAATCATCAACCCTGACGGGGTGAAGAACCAGGTCGAGGGCAACGTTTTGCAGACGGTAAGCCGGGTGCTGAAAGAGCGAGTCACGTTCGACCGCTCGCGCGTGACCAGCGTCGACTGGGCGAGCTATCCGATCCTGACATTTCCCGAGATCCCCGACGTCGACATCGACCTGGTCGATCGTCCAACGGAAAAACCGTGGGGCGTCGGCGAGGCGTCGGCGGCGGTCGTGCCTGCGGCGATCTCGAACGCAGTATGCGATGCAGTCGGCGTGCGGCTGCGCTCGGTGCCGTTCATGCCGCAGAAAGTGCTCGCTGCGTTGAAAGGCGCGTGAAACGCCGCGCATCGACGACGATACCTGCAACACTCCATTCCCTCTGGAAGGTGCGGACATGATGCTCGATTGGAACGAATATCGGAAACAGCTGGCAGTCGGCGTGAAGGAAGTGGGCCAGATCAGCCCCGACACGATCAAGGGATACATCGCGCTCAGTACGGCGGGCCAGAAGACGGATTTGCTCGGAGCGAAGATCCGCGAGCTCATCGCGCTCGCCGTGGCGGTCACGGCACGGTGTGATGGCTGCATTACGGTTCATACCGAAGCCGCAATCAAGAATGGCGCAACGAAGGAAGAGATTGCAGAAGCGCTCGGTGTCGCCGTCGCTGTCAATGCGGGCGCAGCGCTGGTCTACTCCGCGCGCGTGATGGACGCGTTCAACGAGTATCCGCGCGCGACATCGTCGCACGAATGACGCTAAGGCGCGTAAGGAGCGCGTTCCTTTCGCCTGGGCATGGTGTTCGCCTGCGCGACGGAGCGGCGATCATTACGAGCGAGGTTTAGCCGTGAAGCGCGACATTTGTATCGCGTTTTTGCAACCGCGAGCTGTTGAAACGTTTGCATACAAGCTTGATGGAATGTATGCGCCCTCGTGTGGCCCAATCGAAGTTCCGATCAGAGGCATCGAAGCGCAATGCAAATACATTTCGTCGCTCGCGCGCTCGCGTCGCAGTGGCCGGATATCGATACGCTCGACGAAGACGATATCGCCCCGCATGCGCGGCGGTTTCGTGGCGGCATCAACAACTGGATCGTCCAGACGTTCATTCGACTCAGGAAGCCGCTTCGTGTGGCCGGCATGACGCCCACGATCGGCGAGCGGCTGGTCGCCGATTGCGTGAACGTCGCGCACCGCGACAGTCTCAACCGGTTGCTCGCTCCTTATCATCGTAGCTACATCGTCGGCGTTCGTGCCGATCGCCCGCCACTGCATTCGTGCAAATGGGAGCTCGTGCAAAACGATCTCGAGCCAGGCGGCCCGCAGACGCGCTGCATACCGTTTTGGCCGCAGCCCGGTCTCGTGCCGCGCGATGCCGAACGCGGAACACGCGTCGAGCGGATCGCCTATTTCGGGCGCACAGCGACTGCGCCCGCATGGTTTTACGACAAGCGTTTCCACTCCCAGCTGCGCCGGGTCGGCGTCGAATTCGAAATCCGTGTCGGCGAGTGGTTCGATTACCGCGATGTCGACCTCGTGCTTGCCCACCGCATCGAATCTCCAACGATGCTTCGCCACAAGCCGGCGAGCAAGCTCGTCAACGCGTGGCTCGCGGGGACGCCCGCGTTGCTGGCGAATGAGCCCGCGTACGCCGCCTTGAAGCGCAGCGCGCTCGACTACATCGCTATCAAATCGCCTCATGATGTGATCACGGCGGTCGAGCGCCTTCGCGGCTCAGCGCAGCACTATCTCGCGATGGTGTCCAACGGAAGACGACGCGGTGAAATGTTTGATGTCGCCCCGACCAAGGCGCGCTGGCTCCGGCTTCTGCTCGACGAAGTGATACCCGCAGCAATCGAATGGCGCGACGAGAAGCGGTATGGACGCGGGTGGATCAACCAACTCGCCCGAATGTCGCGGCAAAAGATCGCGTCCAAATATTTCAAGCTACGGGTCTATCATGACTGGCAGCGCCAGTCGTACCTTCGTATCGGTTGACGGCGTCCGTCGGGCCTCGTCATCCGCAACAGCGCGCAATGCCGCCCGGGCGATGCCGCGCGCAGCGTGCGCGCGATACGCGACCGAATCGAGTGCGTTCGGTGATTGGTTGACCTTCGCCATCCGGGCATCGAAATCATCGTCCGAAGTCACGATCGCCTCGAAATACTGATCCGCAGAGCCGGCCTTGCTGTACGGCGTGGGCGTCATGCTGATCAGCCTTTCGCTTGGGAACACGAGCTCATCGACGATCATGCAGGCAAGCACCACGATGATGGCCGCCGGTATCAGCCAGATCACCGCGTCGAGCCCGAACGAACGATTCGAGTCGTAGCGCACGCTGGCCAAGCTCTTTGCCCAGTTCATCAATGTGTCGACGAAGGGAACAACCGTGAGTCCTCGGCGCGCCCGTTCATATTCATTGGCACGAGCCATGCCTTGCGCATTACACCCAATTGTCGCCGTCAGTTTTCGACTTGTTTCCTCGCAGCTCCTGCAAGAGGCGATCCGATTTAGCGCGAAGCACGAGATTCGGATCAGCGTTCTTCACGTCCCATGCGCCGGCACTGATCTGCTGCTCGAGCTCATCCGGAGCCCAGACGACGAGTCCGATGAAATAACGCGCATCGTTTGCCGTTGTTTCGAGAACGTGGCCGACCCCTGCGGCGTCGAGGACCGCGACCAGGCCGGGCATCAGCGTAACCGTGTCGCTGTCGCCTTCAGGCGCCATGTGTGTCAATGCGAAGATCGCGCGCGGCAACATCGGTCCGCCGATGCTGACCGCGGCGTCGAGCCCGCGCGATCGCGTGTCATCCGGAAACAGCGTCGCAAGCTTTACGTCGGTCGGACGATTGATGATGAACCCCACATGCCCGCCATTCGGGAGCG
>DASPYC010000449.1:0-8039 GCA_035636955.1 Casimicrobiaceae bacterium | reverse complement strand
CGTGGGTGCATTCCCATCTGTGGCTAAGCGGCGCGGAGGAGACTTACGCCGTCCAGATTCAAGACGATGCCCTCAGCGAAACCGACAACAGTCGGACGGGCTACGCCGCTGCTGCTTGATCGCCGAGTAACGATAAAATGGACCGCGACGGACTTGGACGGCGCATTCTGCGCCCGGCATCGCTCCAGGGAGGGAAACGAGACGTGAAACCGTGGTTTCTTCCGTTGTTATCGGCAGTGCTAGCCGCGTGCGCGTCGGCGCCGTCGCTTCAGGAGACGGATCGATTATTCAACGATCAAGCGTTCGTCCCTCCGTCGGTGCGCATCAACGCGGCCGACGTGTTCGCGCTGAGCCCCGAGATGAAGCGCTATCTCGAAACCGACGTTGCGCGGCTCGTGCGCTTGCGGGGACGGCACCATGGCCTCTTCGATGCGCTATACGACCGCGCCCAGCTGAAGCTCGAATACGACGCGGCGATGACGCGCAATGCCTCCGAGGCGTTCGCCGTGCGCGCAGGCAATTGCCTGTCGCTCGTCATCATGACGGCCGCGTTTGCGAAGGAGATGGACTTCACGATTCGTTACCAGAACGTGTTCACCGACGAAACATGGAGCCGCGACGGCGACTTCTATCTGTCGATCGGACACGTCAATCTGTCGCTCGTCAGAAAGAGAGTCGAAGAACCGTTGACCCGCAACGACAGCGATTCGATGACGATCGACTTTCTTCCGCCGGCCGACCTTCGCGGCGCGCGTACCTGGGCAATCGATGAGCCGACGATCGTAGCGATGTATATGAACAACCGCGCCGTCGAGTCGCTGACGTCCGGTCGAGTGGATGACGCGTACTGGTGGGCGCGCGAAGCAATTCTGCAGGACCCGCGGTTCATGAGCGCTTACAACACGCTCGGCGTCGTCTATCAGCGCCACGGCAACTTCGCGGAAGCGAAGCGCACGTTTGACTTTGTTCTTGTACGCGAGCCCGCGAATACGCGGGCAATGTCGAATCTGGCGCTGGTACTGGGTGATCAGGGAAATATGGCGGCGTCAGTGGAGTTGACGCGCAAGCTCGAACAGATGGAACCGAACCCGCCCTTTGGCTATTTCAAGCGCGGCCTCGCCGCGATGCAAGAGAGCGACTATAAGACCGCGAAGGAAATGTTCACGAAAGAAGTCGACCGCGCAGCCTATTACCACGAGTTCCACTTCTGGCTCGCGCTCGCTTACATGGGCCTGGGCGAGATGGAGCCGGCGCGCAAGCACATGACGATCGCAGTCGAGAACAGCACAACGCGCAAGGATCACGACCTGTACGCAGCCAAGCTCGGTCGCATTCAGGCGATGGTGCCGGTGCTGCGGCGGTAGGGCCTCGATCAAAGTCGTTTCTGACCCGCCTTCGGTTCTACGCTTTCTTGACCTTCTCCAGCATCTTGAAGATGCCTTTCGGCGCGCCGACGAACATGCGCTTGAAAGTCTTCGGTAGACAACGACGCTCGAGCGTGTTGCGGCGGGTGCGGGTTCGTTCGGCCATGGTCAAAAGCTCCTCATTGGGTCGCAGCAGCTAAACCGCTGATTTTACAGTATGTAGATCGCGGAGCGCTACGCGCTGACGCTCATCGCACCGTGACGTCGTAACGCACCGTCTTGGCCGCAGCGACGTTCGCCTCGAAAGGCCTCCGATATGCGAACTCGAGCGTTGTCGTACCCGGCGATTGCCCGCGAAATCGAAACGTCATGTCGCCCGGAGTGCCTGCGACGGGAGCGTCCGCGCTTCGTGCGACGTAATCGGCCGTCCCGATCTGCGCTAGAACAGGCGTGAAGCCCGCCACCGTTTCCCAGCGATAACCGGTTGTCACGTTGGCCTCGAGCGTGACGACGAGCGTTTGATTCCGCTCGACAGTGATGGGCGCGCTAGCACTACGCTCGTCGAGGCGCACTGCCAGCTGCGCGGTCTTGAACGGGTTATCCCAGGTCGGAAAGCTTTGGCAGCCCGCAACAGCCATCAGCGCCAGCACCGCGGCCAGTCGCGACATCCCCATTACGCGTGCGCCAGCTCGGCCTTGCCTTTCAGGCCGGCGGCCTCGCGAAGGCGTTCGGCGCGGTCGGTGTTCTCCCATGAGAACTCCGGTTCGTCGCGACCGAAGTGTCCATAGGCCGCGGTCTTGCGGTAGATCGGCCGCAGCAAGTCGAGCATCTGAATGATACCTTTCGGACGCAAGTCGAAGTGCGTGTTCACGAGCTCGGCAATTTTCGCGTCGGCAATCTTCCCGGTGCCTTCGGTGTAGACAGTCACGTTGATCGGCTTCGCCACCCCGATCGCATAGGAAACCTGTACTTGGCATTGCCGCGCGAGGCCCGCCGCGACGACGTTCTTCGCGACGTAACGTAGCGCGTACGCCGCCGAGCGATCGACCTTCGACGGATCCTTGCCGGAGAACGCGCCGCCGCCGTGGGGCGCCGCGCCGCCGTACGTATCGACGATGATTTTCCGCCCGGTGACGCCGGCATCCCCGTGCGGGCCGCCGATCTCGAACCGCCCAGTCGGATTCACCAGGTAACGCGTGCCGACAAGCATCTCTTTCGGAAAAACCGGCTTGATGATCTCCTCGATCACTGCTTCGGCGAGCTCCTTTTGCTTTTCGTTCATGCTCGGATGGTGCTGCGTCGACAACACGACTGTGTCGACGTTCTTCGGTCGGCCGTCGACGTAGCGGACGGTTACTTGCGACTTCGCATCGGGCCGCAGAAACTTGAGTCGCCCATCGCGTCGTACTTCGCTCTGCCGCTGGACGACGCGATGCGCGTAATAGATCGGAAACGGCATCAACGTGGGTGTTTCATCGCATGCGTAACCGAACATCAGGCCCTGGTCACCAGCACCCTGATTCAAGTAATCGTCGGATGCACGATCGACGCCCTGCGCAATGTCGGGCGATTGGCGGCCGTAACAGACCATGACGCTGCAACCGTCGGCGTCGAAACGCAGCTCGGGATCGTTGTAACCAATCCCCCGGATCGTGTCGCGCGCGACGCGGGCGTAATTGACGTTGGCGTTTGTGGTGATCTCGCCGGCCATCACGACGAGCCCCGTCGAGACGAGTGTCTCTGCGGCGACCCGGCCTGTCGGGTCCTGCTCTAGAATCGCATCGAGCACTGCGTCGGAGATCTGATCGGCAACCTTGTCCGGATGACCTTCCGACACCGACTCCGACGTGAACAAAAACTCGCTCATCGATACTCCTCGTGCTGGTGGACGACCCCCACGCTTGCGGCTTCGCCGCTACGCTCTGCCCTCTGCCCCCGAGGGGGCGCGGTTCGCGCCTTGGGACGGGTCTGCGGCTCGAACTTCACGCACATCGAAAATGCGGCCGCGAAAATCGCGGCCGCCACGGATATTGTGCTGCAGGGGTTTGGATTCTAGCAGATGTGCTTCAGCGCCCGCGGTGACTGGGATAGGCGCCCGATGAGCGGCAACATTGTTCCGGCGGACCCGGCCGCAATCGAAGCGGCCGCACGACTACTCGCGAGCGGCGAGCTCGTCGCCTTTCCCACGGAAACGGTTTACGGACTGGGCGCGGACGCGGCGAACGGCGATGCCGTGCGGCGGATTTTCACCGTCAAAGGCCGTCCCGCCGACCATCCGGTCATTGTTCATATTGCCGACCGTCGAGACGTCGGAAAATGGGCCCGCGCCGTTTCGAATGGCGCCGCTCAACTGGCTGAAGCCTTTTGGCCCGGACCCTTGACACTGATCCTGCCGCGAGCGGCTGCCGTGCTCGATCAAATCACCGGCGGTCAAGACAGCGTGGGGGTGCGAGTGCCTTCACACCCGATTGCGCGTGCGCTGCTCAACGCGTTTGGAGGCGGCATCGCCGCGCCGTCGGCGAACCGCTTTGGTCACGTGTCGCCAACCACCGCGGCGCACGTCGCTGATGACCTTCAGGATGCACCGGCGATGATCCTGAACGGCGGCCCTTGCGATGTCGGTATCGAGAGCACGATCGTGGCGTTTCGCGACGATGAACCTGTGCTGTTGCGCCCCGGCGCGATCAGCCTCGCCGAGTTGACGCAGGTGCTCGGATATTCACCGCGGCCGCCGGACGCCGCGGCGCCGCGCGTATCGGGTAGCCTGGCATTGCACTACGCGCCGCGGACTCCTGCATCGTTGGTGAGAGTTGACGCACTCCGCGCTGAGCTCGCGCACCTGACCGAACGCGACGAGCAGGTCGCGGTGCTTGCGCGGACGCTCAAGCGACCCGACGATTTCGAAGGCGTCTGGATTGAGGCACGCGACAACGCGGCCCAATATGCGCGCGACCTGTACGCGAATCTGCGCGCGCTCGACGCGGCGAATGCCGACGCGATCCTGATCGAAACGCCCGCGGATGATCCGGCCTGGTTCGCCGTGCGCGATCGGCTGATCCGCGCGACGCAAGGGGAGGACGACGACCGTAATTGAAATGCGCGCCGGCGCATTGGATTGCATTTCCCCCGAGCCCCGCCATCAAGCGCCCGTTTTTTCTCGGCCGAGACGGCGCTCGAACTCGGAGAGATCGACAGTCGCCGCCACACCGCCGAGCGCTGCGAAGTGCCGCACCGGATGGCCGAGGATCGGATCGTTTTCTTTCAGCGTTACGACATCGAGGCCGGTGACGCGCGCAATTGCCGCCGGTTCCATGGCGACGACACGCGAGTGCGGCAACGCATACAGTTCCGGTGCCTGCAGCGCATTGACGAAAAAGGCTGCGCTGTGACCGGTGCCGGCAAGCAACCCGACGAGCCGATGCCCCCGCGATCGCGCGAGGGCGAGAACAGCGGCGTGGTGGGCGAGATAGCGCGAAATGAAGCGCATTTCCGCTGCGCGCGACACTTCGTGCCCAGGCGAATCCTCTACGATGACGAGGGTTTCGCGCGCATCCGACTGGACAGCGAATAATTTCGTCAGCAGCGCCGCGTCCAAGCCGTGCGCGAAATCGCTTCCGAAAGCGGAGCCCGCGGCCGGACGCGTAGCCAGCAGATCGCCCATTCGCCATAGCCAGCCCTCCGCGTCCTCTCGACGCCAACCCGGCAGTGCGGCGCGCAACGGCGTGGGCGCAAGATCGGTTGGTGCATCGGCAGCAAGCAGCGCCTGCATCCTGATTACATGATCGGGAAACGGCAGCGCGTTCGCAGCGGCCATGCGAATCCAGCCGCGGATTGCGTCGACCTCGTCGGCGATGCGATCGACGCCTCCGCGCGACGCGCGCGCATACGCGCCGAACACGGATCGAACATCGTCGGGCCGATCGGCATCAAGCTCCCACTTGCCGTGCACCGATTCGATCACTTTCGGCCCCGAAAGCCCGATCCGAGCGCTCGTCAGCATCGCGGCGCGGTCGGCGGCGCAGGCAAGTACCGATGTGCCCCCGAACACGTCGCCGACAATAATCGCCAGCACCGGAATGCCTTCGATCCGGGCATCGAACAGCGCACGTAATGCACGCGCAAGCGCGAGCTCGGCTGCGTTCGCTTCGTGCAGTCGTACACCGCCGGAAGCGAGTAGAAGCACGATGGCCGCAGGACGCTCCTGCTGCGCCCGCGCAAACAGCGACCGCAACGCCTCGCCGTGATTCGCACCGACGCTGCCGCGCAGGAAGCGTTCATCCTGCGCAGCGACGAGGACGACACCGCCCGCCACCTCGATTCGGGCTGTCGCAACCCCGTCGTCGTCTTGCGCCGTCACTCCAAACCGAGCGAGATAGGGACTGGGCCGTGAACTGTCGAGCGGGGTCACCGTCCCGTCGTCAGCAAGCGCTGCAATGCGCTTGCTCGGAGGTAGACGCCGAATGGCCGACTGGGCTTGCAGGCTCACGTAGGAGGGCGACATTGTGGAATAATCCGCCCGCAAGCGTACCGCGGATGCGCGGGAGTGAGCACCGAAGGGCCGCCCCAAGGTGCGAACTGCTCCCGCTCAGGGGGCAGTGTAGCGGCGGCCTTGGCCTCCTTGGACCTGCGAGGGAGAATCATTGCAACAACGGTCGGCCTCATGTGACGACTCGCATTGGCCGTCGATCCCCACCTCGTGGGGCCCCTCGCCGGCTGCTCGCGTCACGGCCGCAAGCGTGGGGGTGTATTAGATGAACGCCAACCTCTACACGCTGTTCGAAGTCCATTTCGAGGCGCAGGTCAGCGCACCCTGCGTTTTGATGCCGAAAGGGCGCGTCGTCCATTACGACGAGTTGGCCGCATTGTCGGCGCGAATCGCGCACGCGCTGGTTCGTGCCGGCTGTCATCCCGGCGACCGCGTTGCGGCGCTCGTCGACAAGCATTGGCACGCGTTGGCGCTCTACCTTGCTTGCCTTCGCGCCGGCCTCGTCTATCTCCCGCTCAACGTCGGCTATCAGAGAGCGGAGCTCGCGTACTTCTTCACGGATGCGACGCCGCGCGTGATTGTCTGCCGGCCGGAGTCTCTTGGCCTTGTAACGACGCTCGCACGGACTGCGGTCATCCTGACACTCGATGCGCACGGTGGGGATCTTCTCGATCGAGCTGCCGACACGCCGGAGATCTTCGAGACGGTCAAGTCGCGTCCTAATGATCTTGCCGCGATCGTCTATACGTCGGGCACGACCGGGCGCTCGAAGGGTGCCATGCTCTCGCATCGCAATCTCGCGGCAAATGTGCTGGCGTTGGTCGAGCATTGGGGATTCACTCGCGGCGACGTGCTGCTGCATGCGTTGCCGATCTATCACGTTCATGGGCTTTTCGTCGCGACCCACTGCGCGCTCCTGTCCGGGTCGCGGATGCTGTGGCTCTCGAAATTCGACGCGAAGGAAACGACGGGCCTGTTGCCGAGCGCGACTGTGATGATGGGCGTCCCGACCTATTACACGCGTCTTCTCGCGGAGCCTTCTTTGACGCGCGAAGCAGCGCGTTCGATTCGCTTGTTCGTATCCGGCTCGGCGCCGTTGCTGCCCGAGACTTTCGACGCCTTTCGAGCCCGCACCGGACACGCGATTCTCGAGCGGTATGGAATGACCGAGACAGGCATGATCACATCGAACCCGCTTGAAGGACCGCGGGTTGCCGGAACGGTGGGTAAGCCGCTGCCGGGCGAAGCGGTACGTGTCGTCGATGCCGCCGGCGCCCCATGTCCGCCGGGAACGATCGGTAACATCGAAGTCAAGGGCCCGAACGTTTTCTCGGGCTACTGGCAAATGCCCGACAAGACGCGCGAGGAGTTCAGCGCGGACGGCTTTTTCAAGACCGGCGACATGGGCGAATGGGTTGCGTGCGACGAGGGCTACGGGCATTTGCGGCTGGTCGGCCGCGCAAAAGATTTGATCATCACCGGCGGGCTCAACGTGTATCCGCTCGAAGTCGAAGAGCGCATCGACAGTCTGGACGGTGTCGTCGAATCGGCCGTGATCGGACTCCCGGACCCGGATTTCGGCGAAGCGGTCACGGCCGTCGTCGTGCCGGTTCCGGGCCATGCGCTTACCGAACGCGCGATCATTGGCGCGCTGCGCGAGGAGATCGCGACCTTCAAGATTCCGAAGCGCGTTTACTTCTGCGATGAGCTGCCTCGCAACGCGATGGGAAAGGTGCAAAAAAACGTGCTGCGCGAGCAGTATTCAGTGTCGTAAGGTAAATTCCAACAAGCATCTGCTTCGGGGCGAAAGTGACTGCCGCTCTTTAATTGCCAACAGTTCGGTGATCCGATGAAGGTGTGTATCTTCGGCGCCGGCGCGATCGGCGGCTATCTCGGCGTAGGGCTCGCCAACACGGGCATCGACTTGAGCTTGGTGGCCCGCGGCGCGCATCTGGCCGCGATGCGCAAAGATGGATTGCGGCTACTGATCGACGGAGGGGAGCGCGTTGCGCGCGTTCCTTGCACCGACAACGCAGCCGATCTCGGCCCTCAGGATTTCGTCATCATCGCGCTCAAGGCGCATTCGATCCCCGATGCCGTCGACTCGATGCTGCCGTTGCTCGGCAGCGAAACGACGATCGTGACGGCCGCAAACGGACTCCCCTACTGGTTTTTCGACGTCGACGGCG
>DASPYC010000448.1:0-3256 GCA_035636955.1 Casimicrobiaceae bacterium | reverse complement strand
CGAGCTGATCGTGCGGTTGCAATTGTCAGCATTGTGCGTGACGCATGACCAGGGCGAAGCGCTCGCGATGTCGGATCGCATCTTGTTGCTGAACGAGGGCCGCATCGAGCAGCAGGGAACGCCGCAGCAGATGTACGGCAGTCCGGCGACGCTCTTCACCGCCGATTTCATGGGCAGCAACAACCGGCTCACAGGACACATCGTCGAAGTCAGCGATGGGTCGGCGCTGCTCGAAGGCACGGGTTGGAAGCTGTGGGGCGCCGCGAAAGCAAGTGCGAAGTCGGGCACGCCGGGTGTCGGCATGATCCGTCTCGAACGCATTCGTATCGCGTCAGGTCCCGGCGACAATCATTTGGCCGCCGACTTGACGACGTCGATGTATCTCGGCGACAAGTGGGAGCACTTGTTTGCGCTCGGCGAAGAACGGTTGCGCGCGTACGGCGACCGTCCGTTGAGCACCGGTCGGCACTGGCTCGAAGTGCCGAAGTCGGAGCTGTGGGTGTTTTGATGCGGCGACGGCCGGCGGACCGTGTGGGTTTTTTTGCCGCAGGAAATAATTCGATGCCGTATTCTGTTTGCCTCCGGTTGACTGGCCGAACGCCGGGGATGGACGACGGTACGCAGGTCGTAGCATAAGACCCGCCACCGCTAGCAATCGCTTTACCAACACTCTTGGAAAGGAGCGCATGATGATCACAAGCAGGAGGTTATCCATCGGTTTCGTTGTGCTGGCGACTAGCCTCGCCGCCGCGCCAGCACTCGCAGAGAGGTTCACATTCCCGACGACCTTGTCCGGGTACAACGAGACGACCGCCACCATCAATTCAACGGGAACCGGCACCTTCGTCGCCAAGGTCAGCAAAGACGAGACGATCATCACGTACACGCTGACCTTCAGCGATCTGCCAAGCGATTCCACGCAGGCGCACATCCATTTCGGGCGACCGGCGCTCAGCGGAGGCGTTGCGCTGTTTCTGTGCACTAATGGGACGCCGCCCGCGGGCGTGCCCACGCCGCAGCACTGTCCGCTCAGGGCGGGAACCGTGACAGGCACGCTGACCGCCGCCGATGTCATCGCGCTTCCCGCTCAAAGCATCGATTCCGGGGCTGCGGGGTTCGCTGAAATGATCAAGGCATTGCGAAACGGTGCCGCGTACGCGAACGTGCATACGACAGGGCACCCGTCCGGCGAAATTCGCGGCCCGTTGGGTAAGGCCGGCGACGAAGACGACGACGACGATTGATCCAATGATGCGACGTGGCGGCGGGCCCGAATCTCCGGCCCGCCGTTTATTTATTCCGGCGGCCGATCTTCAGAGCATCGGTAGCTTGAGCCCCTTCGCCTTCGCCACCTCGATCGCTTTTTCGTAACCCGCGTCAGCGTGGCGCATGACGCCCGACGCCGGATCGTTCCACAACACCCGGGCGATGCGTTTTGCGGCGGCATCGGTGCCATCGCAGACAATGACGACGCCGGCGTGCTGCGCATAGCCGATGCCGACGCCGCCGCCGTGATGGAACGATACCCACGTCGCGCCGCCTGCTGTGTTCAGCAAAGCGTTCAGCAGCGGCCAATCCGACACCGCGTCGGATCCATCCAGCATCGATTCGGTCTCGCGATTCGGGCTCGCCACCGATCCGGTATCGAGATGATCGCGGCCGATGACGATCGGCGCTTTGAGTTCGCCTTTTGCAACCATTTCGTTGAAGGCGAGGCCCGCGAGATGTCGTTCGCCGAGTCCGAGCCAGCAAATCCGCGCCGGCAGCCCTTGGAACGCGATCCGCTCGCGCGCCATATCGAGCCACCGATGCAAGTGCAGGTCCGCGGGGAAGAGCTCCTTTACTTTGCGGTCGGTTTTGTAGACGTCGTCCGGATCGCCGGAAAGCGCAACCCACCGGAACGGTCCTTTGCCTTCGCAGAACAGCGGCCGGATATAGGCGGGAACGAAACCCGGAAAGTCGAATGCGTTCGCAACACCTTCGTCATGGGCGACTTGCCGGATATTGTTGCCGTAGTCGAACGTCGGGACGCCCTGCTCATGAAACGCGAGCATCGCCTTCACATGCGTTGTGATCGAGCGCTTCGCGGCCGCCGTGAGCGCATCGTGCCGGGAAGCGTCGCGTTGCGCCGATTGCCAATCCTCGACACTCCATCCCGCGGGCAGGTAGCCGTAAATCAAATCGTGCGCGGACGTTTGGTCCGTCACCATGTCGGGACGAATCTTTCGTTCGACGAGAGCCGGGAGAATTTCCGCGGCGTTGCCGAGCAAACCGATCGACACCGCTTGCCGCTTCTCGCACGCGGCACGAATTTGCGCGAGAGCATCGTCGAGATCATGCGCTTGCCAATCGAGGTAGCGGGTTCGCAAGCGCATGTCGATTCGCGATTGCTGGCATTCGATCGCGAGCATCGATGCGCCGGCCATCGTCGCGGCGAGCGGCTGCGCCCCGCCCATGCCGCCCAATCCCGCGGTCAGTATCCATCGGTCGGCGAGTTGTCCGCCATAATGCTGGCGGCCGGCTTCGGCAAACGTCTCGTAAGTTCCCTGCACGATGCCCTGGCTGCCGATATAGATCCACGACCCTGCCGTCATCTGACCGAACATCATCAAGCCCTTGCGATCGAGCTCGTTGAAGTGCTCCCACGTCGCCCATTTCGGCACCAGATTCGAGTTGGCGATCAGCACGCGCGGCGCATCCGGATGCGTCTTGAACACGCCGACCGGCTTGCCCGATTGAATCAGCAGCGATTCGTCATCGTCGAGCGCTTGCAGCGCCGCGACAATCGCGTCGAAGCATTCCCAATTCCGTGCGGCGCGACCGATGCCGCCGTAAACGACGAGCTCGCGCGGATTTTCGGCAACGTCGGGATCGAGATTGTTCATCAGCATGCGGAGCGGCGCTTCGGTCAGCCACGATTTTGCCGACAACGTCGTGCCGCGCGGTGCGCGAATCACGCGATCAGTCCGACGCGTCCATTGTTCCCCGCCCCCGCGAACACGTTGCAGCATGTTCTTGCTCCTTGCAAAATGAGCGCCGCTGGGCCGTCCCAAGGCGCAAATTTGCCAGGATGATTCTACGCCGTGTCGACCGCTACCACGCCTCTCACACTGACGTATCTCAACGGTCCCGACGTCGCTGCGTTGGCATTGACGAACGACGAAATTCTGGACGCTGTAGAAGACGGCTTGCGTGCGCAGGGCCAGGGCCGGACGGTTATCGAGCCGCGAATGCATCTGCTTCCGAGGCGCGATAA
>DASPYC010000447.1:0-2694 GCA_035636955.1 Casimicrobiaceae bacterium | reverse complement strand
CAACGTTTCGCCGTAACGCGAACGGCCACCCGACAGGAGCGCAAGGGCAATCCACGCATCAAGATTCGGACTGAAACACCACGACGTGACGTGCCCCAGCGTCGGGTTGGGCATCGCATGATCAGGATCCGCGACAATCTTCGCCCCTCGCGGTATCGGTTCGCCGCCCTGCGAGGTGAGCCCGACCAACTGCCAGCGATCGGGCGCGTTCAACGCCGGACGCGCCAGCAGCGGCTTGCCCACGCACCACTTGGTCGGATTGACGAGCTTCTCCATGCCGAGATCCGCCGCGGTCGTGCGTCCATCGATTTCGGACCCAATCACCACGTGCCCCTTTTCGATGCGCAGCGTGTTCATCGCTTCGGTGCCGTACGGCATGATCCCGAATGCCTGACCTGCGTCGACTACCGCCTCCCACATCGCGCGACCTTCCGTCGAAGCGACGTGGATTTCGTACGCGAGCTCGCCCGAATAGCTGATGCGAAACAAGCGCGCGGGAATATCGCCGTGTGTCGCGCGGATGCGGCAAGAAGCGACCGCAAGAAACGGAAACGCTTGATTTGAGACATCGATATCCGCGATTTTTGCGAGCACCTGGCGCGCCTTCGGACCCGAGAGCGCCGCGGCCGCCCATTGCTCGGTGACCGAGGTCGCATAGACTTCGAGCTCCGGCCAGTCGACCTGCAGCAGACGCTCGATGTACTGCATGATCGCGACCGCATTCGCTGTGGTCGTCGTCATCAAGTAGTGCGTCCGGTCGAGACGCGACGTCGTGCCGTCGTCGCGCGCGATGCCATCCTCGCGCAACATCACGCCGTAGCGACAGCGGCCGGTCTGCAGCGTGTCCCAGCGATTGATGTAGATTCGATTGAGCAGTTCGGGAACGTCGCGTCCTTGCAGCTCGATTTTGCCCAGCGTGGAAACGTCCACGACGCCTACATTCTCGCGAACGTTGCGCGCTTCGCGATTCGCCGCATCGTCCTCCGATTCACCGGCGCGCCGGTACGAATGCGGCCGCTTCCACAGGCCGGCATTGACGAAGCGCGCACCCTGCTCTTCGTGCCATGCATGCATCGACGTGTACCGCGTGGGTTCAACGTGCAGACCCTGCGCATGCCCGGGAAATGCGCCGAACGTTACTGGCGTATACGGCGGGCGGAACGTCGTGGTGCCGACTTCGGGGACGGCAACCCCAAGCTGTTCGCCCAAGATTGCGAGCCCGATGACGTTGCTCGTCTTGCCCTGGTCAGTTCCCATGCCGAGCGTCGTGTAGCGCTTCAGGTGCTCGACCGATTGGTAGCCTTCGCGCACCGCCAGTGCGATGTCCTTGACCGTCACATCGTTCTGGAGGTCGACAAAGGACTTCGCGCCTTGGTGATGAGAGGTAACTGCCCAGAGCGGCTCGACCGCCAAGGGATTGCTATGGCGCGTCTGCGATACGGGCGGCGCACGCGTTACCCGCAGACCGGCTCGTCCGACGGCTGCAACGCCCGCAGTGTCTCCGTCCGCAATTGCTGCAGCAAGCGAAAAATATCCATTCACGGCGCCTGCGGGAATGATCGGCATCGGCGAAGCATCCGGGAAAAAGCTCGCGGTCATCGCGTCGTACTTGAGGGAGCCGCGCGCCTGCGAAAAGAGATGTACGGCGGGACTGTAGCCGCCCGACACCGCGATCACATCGCAGTCGAATGATTTCGCTGCCCCGCCGGCGCGCGGTACGACGTCGACGTTCGACACGCGCAATCGTCCGCGCGCACGTGAAACGACGGACGCAGGTAGCAGCGTAAGGCCTGCTGCGCGTGCTTGCGCCGGCAACGCACCCCCGAGTTGCGATTCTTGCCGCACATCGACGATGGCAGCTATCGCGACGCCCGCTTCGCGCAACGTCAGCGCTGCACTGTAAGCGCCATCGTTGTTCGTGAATATGAGCGCGCGCGTTCCGAGTCGCACGGCATAACGTTTGACGTACGTCAGCGCCGCACCGGCGAGCAACGTGCCGGGTAGATCGTTGTCGCCATACGCGATGCCGCGCTCGATCGCGCCGCTCGCCAGCACGACGGCCTTCGCACGGATCAGCCACAGCCGTAGGCGCGGAAGATGCGCGGCCGGCAATGGCAAATGATCGGTGACGCGTTCGACCGCGCCAATCAGGTTGTCGTCGTAATAGCCGAACGCCGTCGTACGCGAAAGGATCGGGACCTCTGATGCGGTGAGCTCGCCGACGGTCGCATCGACCCAATCGGTAACCGGCCGATCGTCGATCAATCCAACATCGGTACCGAAAGCGCGGGCACCGAAATGCGGTGATTGCTGACACACGATGACCCGCGCACCGGCATTTGCGGCCGCGCGAGCAGCAGCCAACCCTGCCGGACCAGCGCCGATCACGAGCACGTCGCAATGCGCGTACTGATGCTCATAGCGATCAGGATCCGGAACGTGGGGCGCACGTCCCATTCCCGCCGCACGACGAATCGCATGCTCGTACCGGAGCCACCACGCGGGCGTCGGCGGCCACATGAATGTCTTGTAATAAAAACCCGCGGGCAGCATCGGCGACATCGCATCGGCGATCGCGCCGGTATCAAAACGCACGGAAGGCCAGCAGTTCTGACTGGTCGCCGCCATGCCGTCATACAGCTCGAGCGTCGTCGCGCGCGAGTTCGGTTCGGTACGTGCGCCACGCGCAAGCTG
>DASPYC010000446.1:0-3581 GCA_035636955.1 Casimicrobiaceae bacterium | reverse complement strand
AAGACCGTCGCGTGGATCGGCGACTCGAACAACGTCTGCTACACGTGGCTTCAGGCAGCGGAGATCCTGGACTTCACTGTCCATCTGTCGTCGCCACCCGGATACGAAATCGATCCGGCGCGCGCCGGCGCTCGCGATGCCCGCCGTTACATGACATTCACCGATCCGATGGAGGCCTGTCGCGCCGTCGATCTCGTGACGACCGACGTGTGGACGAGCATGGGCTTCGAAGCGGAAAACGATGCGCGGCGCCGCGCATTCGAAGATTGGCAAGTCGATGCCGCGATGATGCGCGAGGCGCGGCACGACGCGTTATTCATGCATTGCCTCCCCGCGCATCGCGGCGAGGAAGTTGCCGCGGAGGTGATCGACGGCCCGCAAAGCGTCGTATGGGACGAGGCGGAGAATCGGCTGCACGCGCAGAAGGCGTTGCTCGAGTATGTCGTGTGCGGGCGCGTCGCCGTTTGAACCACGGGATAAAGCGTCAAATGAGAATGCGATGATCGACCACACTGGATTGACCGTAACGGATGTCGTCAAATCAAAAGCGTTCTATCGCGCGGCGCTCGCACCGCTCGGCTATTCGCTCTTGATCGAGTTCGACGACGACGCCGGATTCGGCGTTGCGCCCAAGCCTGATTTCTGGATCGGTGAGGGGACGTTGAACGGCGCACGCAGCCACGTTGCGTTCCGAGCCGAAACGCGGCAACTCGTCGATGCATTCTATGAAGCGGCGATGGCGGCCGGAGGAACGGACAATGGTCCGCCTGGGATCCGTCCGCACTATCACCCGAACTACTATTGCGCGTTCGTGCTCGATCCGGATGGACACAATATCGAGGCGGTCTGCCATGCGTCAGCCTAGCCACCGGATGGCGAACGAGATTCGTTTCGCATGAATCGCCGCGATTGTTTGCGCAGGTTCGCGGCACTGGCGACGATCATCGCTGCCTCGCCAGCGCTCGCACAGTCGTGGCCGGAACGGCCGATCAAATTCATCATGGCTGCGCCCGCAGGCAGCTCGCTCGACGTGCTGGGCCGAACGATCGCGGAAAAGTTGACGGTGCGTCTAGGGCAACCGGTCATCGTCGAAGACAAGCCCGCGGCGGGTGGCACGGTTGCAACAGCCGAGGTTGCCAAGTCAGCGCCCGACGGCTACACGATGATGATCGGCTTTAACGGCCCGCTGTCGTTCTCGCCGCTGCTGCAGAAGCTGCCCTACGACGTCGCGAAAGATCTCGCGCCGGTGATTACGACGACGAGCCAGCCGAACGTGCTTGCGGTCAATGCATCGCTTCCGATTAAATCCGTGGCCGAGCTCGTTGCCTACGCAAAGGCGAACCCCGGCAAGCTCAACTACGCGTCGGTCGGGAACGGCAGCTCGTCGCATCTCAACATGGAACTATTCAAGCAGATGGCCGGCATTGACGCCGTGCACGTGCCGTTCAATGGTTCGCCGCCGGCCGTCACTGCAACGATCCAGGGTGAAACGCAGATGATCTTCGCGGTGATGCAGCCGCTGCAGGCGCAGATTCAGGCCGGCAAGTTGCGTGCGCTGGCGGTGACGACTGCCAAGCGATTTCCGCTTCTCCCCGATTATCCGACGATTGCGGAGTCCGGTTACCCCGGCTTCGAGGCGCTCGCCTGGAACGGCGTTCTGGTCCCCGCGGGCACGCCGAAAGCGGTCATCGCGCGGCTCAACGCCGAGATCAACGCCGTTCTCAAAGAGCCCGATGTCGTGCAAAAGCTGCACGCGCTGGGTTTTGACTTGATCGGTGGCACACCCGACGAATTCGGCGCGCTGATCAAGGGCGAATCGGACAAATGGGCGCCGGTGATTCGGAAGCTTGGGTTGAAGGTCGATTAGCGAACGCGAGCCGCGCGCGATTAGCGCTCGCTACTCCTTCGCCGCGTCTTCATCGCTCGGCGTGAGACGCGGCAGCAGCGGATCGCCGGTCGACCGCAGCAGACCGGTTTTCATATAGACAAAGAGCTTGTCGCGCGTGTCTGCGATGTCGAGGTTGCGCATCGTGAGCTGACCGACGCGATCCTGCGGCGAGAATGCCGAAGCGCCCTTCTCCATCGTGAGCCGCTCCGGCCTGTAGGTGAGGTTCGGGCTTTTTGTATCCAGGATGGAATAGTCGTTGCCGCGACGGAGCTCGAGCACGATCTCGCCGGTCACCGCGCGCGCGACCCACCGCTGCGCAGTCTCGCGCAGCATCATCGCCTGCGGGTCGAACCAGCGTCCTTGATAAAGCAAACGGCCGAGTCGGCGGCCGTTGTCCCGATATTGCTCGATCGTGTCCTCGTTGTGGATGCCGGTGACAAGGCGCTCATAGGCGATATGGAGAAGCGCCATGCCCGGCGCCTCGTACACGCCTCGGCTTTTCGCTTCGATGATGCGGTTCTCGATCTGGTCGCTCATGCCAAGACCATGGCGGCCGCCGATGGCGTTCGCTTCGAGCATCAACTCGACCGCATCGCGATGCTCGACGCCGTTCAATGCGACAGGCAGGCCTTCGTCGAAGCGCACGCTCACGCGTTCAGCGGTGATCGCGACGTCGGGGCGCCAAAAGGGCACGCCCATGATGGGCTCGACGATGCTGAAGCCCTTGTCGAGGAACTCGAGGTCTTTCGCCTCGTGCGTCCCGCCGAGCAGGTTCGAGTCTGTGGAATACGCCTTTTCGGAACTCATGCGATAGTCGAAGCCCGCCCGCGTCAGATATTCCGACATCTCCTTGCGACCTCCGAGCTCATCAATGAAGCGCACATCGAGCCAGGGTTTGTATATTTTGAGATCGGGGTTGGCGAGCAGACCATAGCGATAGAAACGCTCTATATCGTTGCCCTTGTACGTGCTGCCGTCGCCCCAAATATGGACGTCATCCTCTCTCATCGCCACTACCAGCAGCGTGCCGGTTACCGCGCGTCCGAGCGGCGTCGTGTTGAAGTACGTGGCGCCGGCGGTTGTGATGTGGAACGCGCCCGCCTGCAACGCAGCGATGCCTTCCGCGACGAGCGCTGCACGGCAGTCGATGAGACGGGCCGCCTGCGCGCCGTACGCCTTTGCTCGCCGCGGGATGTCGTCGTAGTCGCGCTCGTCGGGCTGGCCGAGATGAGCGGTGTACGCATACGGAACCGCGCCATTCGCGCGCATCCAAGCAAGCGCGGCGCTCGTGTCGAGGCCGCCCGAGAATGCGATGCCGACCTTCTGGCCGACGGGTAGGGTCTGCAGGATGCGGCTCATGTCCCGAGACTATACCAAGCGCTAAACTGTTCGATCGCGATGCCTGAATTGCCCGACGTCGTCGTTTACTGCGAAGCGCTCGCCGCGCGAATTCGCGGCCAGGTGCTCGAACGTATTCGGCTGATCAGTCCCTTCCTGCTCCGTACCGCGGTTCCGCCGATTGGCGAAGTCGAAGGGAAGCGCGTCGTCGGTGTCGAGCGGCTCGGCAAGCGGATCGTCATTGCACTTGAAGAGGATCTCTTCCTTGTCATTCATTTGATGATCGCAGGTCGTTTGCGTTGGCTTGCCGAGGACGCAAAGCCGCCCGGGCGGATTACGCTTGCGCTCTTCGAAT
>DASPYC010000445.1:0-3968 GCA_035636955.1 Casimicrobiaceae bacterium | reverse complement strand
GAAAGGCGGACGCCGCGCTCACCGAGAAAACTCGTATAGCCTTCTGGCAGACGCTCGATGAATTCACTTGCAAACGCCGCCTCGCATGCAGCGAACACCTCCGCGTCGCTCGCTTCAGGTCTTCCATAGCGCACATTTTCGAGAACGCTGGCTGCGAAGATGACCGGGTCTTGCGGTACCACGGCTAAGCGGCGACGCACCTCTAGCGGATCCGCCTCCTTCAAGTCGACGTCGTCGATGCGAACGACGCCGCGCTGCGGATCATAGAAACGAAGCAACAGCGCGAAAACGGTGGTCTTGCCCGCGCCGGAGGGGCCGACCAACGCGATCTTCTCGCCGGAACGCACCGCCAGCGAAAAATCGTCGAGCGCTGCCGTGTCGGGGCGCGACGGATAGCAAAATGTCACGGCATCGAAGCTTACGATGCCACGCGCGCGCGCCGGCATGGGAACCGGATTTGACGGCGCGCGAATCTCCGGCTCGATAGCCAGTAATTCGAACAGCCGTTCAGTCGCCCCTGCCGCGCGTTGCAGGTCGCCGATGACTTCGCTGATCGTACCCACTGCGCTTGCGACCAGTACCGCATAGAACACGAACGCAGAAAGCTGCCCTGGCGAGAGCCGGCCGGCGACCACATCGTGACCGCCAATCCACAAGATCACACCAACCGCGCCGAAGACGAGGACGATCACCGTCGCCACCAGCAGCGCACGTTGGCGAATGCGTCGCTTCGCCGTCGCGAACGCCGCCTCGACGCGTTCGCGGAACAGTTTGCGATCGATCTCTTCGTGGCCGTAAGCCTGCGCGGTACGTACTTCGTGCAACGCCTCGTCGACATACGCGCCGACGTCACCAACCCGATCCTGGCTGGCGCGAGCAAGCTTGCGCACGCGGCGTCCGAACAGAATGATGGGGGTCACGACAAGCGGAACGCCGGCAAGAACGAGCAGTGTCAGCTTGACGCTCGTCAGCATCAGCATGACGAACCCGCCGATCATCAGCAACGAATTGCGAATCGCCATCGACGCCGACGAGCCGATGATCGTTTCAAGCATCGTCGTGTCGTTGGTAAGCCGCGAGATCACTTCGCCGGTTCGAGTGATCTCGAAGAAGCTCGGCGGCAGACGCAGGAGATGGTCGAACACCGCGCGTCGCAGGTCGGCCGTCACGCGCTCGCCGAGCCACGAAACGAAGTAGAACCGCGTGTATGTCGCGAGCGCGACGACGATGATCACCGCCAGCATTGCTCCGAGCATGCGATCCAGCTCGGCAGCGTTGCCCGCCGAAAAGCCGCGATCGACGACAAAGCGAAGTCCCTGACCCATCGCGAGCACCGCGGCGGCAGCCAACAGAAGACCGATCGCAGCGTAAACGACCTGGCGGCGATACGGTCGCACGAAAGCGCCAATGCGGGAAACGATCCGCAGAGCGGTCAGCGGAGGGATCTTGGGTGCGGGTTCGAGGCGGGAGTCGGCGCGAGCCATGCGATAGCAGTGGATATCGTCTGTTCTAGATGGGGACGAGAACGCGCGCGCTCAAGATTGCGATCGGCGGCGGTACAATACGTTACACCTTCACGCCTCGGTAACCCGCCATGAATGCACCGTTGACCGGCTCGCTCCTTTCTGCGATCGAGCTCGCGCCGCGCGATCCCATCCTCGGCGTTTCAGAAGCATTCAACGTCGACCGCAATGTGCACAAGGTGAACCTTGGTGTGGGCGTCTACTGCGACGACAACGGCAAGATACCGTTGCTGGACTGCGTGAAGCGCGCCGAGCATGAAATCGCGGAGCGAGCGTCGCCGCGCGGGTACTTGCCCATCGACGGGATTCCCGTCTACGACAAGGCCGTGCAAGCGATGGTGCTCGGCGAAGACAGCGAAATACTCGCGCTCGGACGCGGCGTGACGGTCCAAACACTCGGCGGCACGGGCGGCCTCAAGGTCGGAGCCGACTTTCTGCGCAAGTTCGCGCCCGGCGCACAGGTGTGGATCAGCGATCCGAGCTGGGAGAATCATCGTGCGCTATTCGAGGGTGCCGGCTTCGTCGTCAATACGTATCCCTACTATGCGCCAACGACGCACGGCCTCGATTTCGACGGTATGCGTGCCGCGCTCGGAAAGCTGTCGCCGGGATCGATCGTCGTGTTGCATGCGTGTTGTCACAATCCGACCGGCGTCGATCCCACGGAAGAACAATGGAGCACGATCATCGATATCGTGCGAACGCGCGCTCTGATTCCGTTCGTCGACCTCGCGTATCAGGGCTTCGACCGCGATATCGAGCGCGACGCGACGGTCGTGCGTAAATTCGCTGCGACGCCGGGGCCGCTGTTTGTTTCGAACTCCTTTTCGAAATCGTTTTCTTTATACGGCGAGCGAATCGGCGCGGTGACGGTCGTCGCTACCGACAAAGACGAAGCCGCGCGCGTGCTTTCGCAATTGAAGCGCGTCGTTCGCGCAAACTATTCGACGCCGCCAACGCATGGCGCGCAGATTATCGCGACGGTGCTCGGCAATCCTGAGTTATGTACGTTGTGGAAGTTAGAGCTCGCCGGCATGCGCGAACGGATCCGCGAAATGCGCAAGGCGCTGGTCGAGAAGCTCGCGGAACATGCGACACGCGCAAATTTTGGATTCATCCTCGACCAGCGAGGTATGTTTTCGTATACCGGTCTTACCGCCGCGCAAGTGGCAAGACTTCGCACCGAGTTTTCCGTTTACGCCGTCGACACCGGCCGGATTTGCGTCGCTGCGCTCAACACGCGGAACGTCGAATACACGGCAAAAGCGATTGCGGCGGCGATCGCGAAGTAGAAGGTACTCGCCCGTCGCGTCTTGGCATCGTCTGTCTCTCTACTATATAATCACGGGCTTCCGTTCGCGGGAATAGCTCAGTTGGTAGAGCGCAACCTTGCCAAGGTTGAGGTCGCGAGTTCGAGACTCGTTTCCCGCTCCAGATTTTCGAGGGAGAGCAGCATCAAGCTCTCCCTTTTTAGTTTGTGGCCGAACCGCGCACGCGGACGGCGCCCCACAAGGCGGGGTGGCAGAGTGGTTATGCAGCGGCCTGCAAAGCCGTGGACGCCGGTTCGATTCCGACCCCCGCCTCCATCTACCGACCCTCCAAATCTTGCCGTCGCAATGGCGCAAAGACGGCGATTCATGAGCGCCACGAGTTTCGCGACTTGCTGCGAACAATGCGTGAGTTTGATCGAGGCCGTCTAGCAGAGCATCAATGCATCGCCGCCATCACCCGAGGCCAGCTAGCGGTGTCGAGCCGCCGATTCCCGCGCGGCTCGTATCTTCGAATTCGCCGCCTCGGGTTGATTCGTTTTCGCGGCGGGCGGCGATCGCAGCGGTGCAATCGCCTCGTCCTGCAACCGCGCGTAGGCTGCCAGGCTGATGGCCTGTTGGATGTCCATATACCGGTTGTGGTCGCGGTCACTAACGTAATAAGCCGCCTCGAACAGCAGCTTGTTGTCGTCAAAGCTCTTGAAGTGGGCGCGCTCGAATCGCGCCTTGGGCTGAGCTTCGATCGCCTGGCGCAGCAGCTCGGGGATCACGGCGAGCTTTTGCGCGGGCGTATCGGCTGAGACGCTGAAACTGAATTCGACGCGTCGTTCGCGAAGCCGCTGGAAGTTGCGCAACCGGGTCTTCAACAGGTCGCCGTTCGCGATCACGATCTGTTCGCCGGAGAGACTGCGCAGACGCGTCGTCTTCAAGCCGATGTGCTCGACCGTCCCCATCATATTGTCGAACATGATGAAGTCCCCGATCGCAAACGGCTTGTCGAGCGCGATCATGACCGACGCAAAGACGTCACCCAGAACGCTCTGCGCGGCGAGCGCGACGGCGATGCCGCCGATTCCCAGTCCCGCGAGCAACGCCGAGATATTGAAGCCGAGATTCTCGAGTGCAAGGAGCAAGACAACCGACCACAGGCCTAGCTGCACGAAGAACCCGAGCACAC
>DASPYC010000444.1:0-3411 GCA_035636955.1 Casimicrobiaceae bacterium | reverse complement strand
CGGCCGATGATCGCGTTGTCGCGCACGACGATCGCACCGACCGGCACTTCGCCGCGCGCCGCGGCTATCTGGGCCAGCGCAAGCGCCTCGCCGATCCATGTCTCGTCAGCGCTCGGCACTGTCTTCGACGTGGAACCGATGCAGCAGGCGATGGATGATGGGTGTGAACAGGATTCCCGTCGCAGCCAGCAGAATGACACCACAGAAAAGCGCGTAGATGCTTTCGAAAATACGGCCGGCATCACGCAGGTTCGTTTCCACCGGTCCCATGCCAGACAGTAGCAACGAGGCTTGGTGAAACGCGTTAAGCCAAGGCAGATCGGCAATGAAGTGATAGCCGAGCGTTCCCGCGATCAGCGCCGTGCTAACAACAGATAGCGATATCGCCGCAGCTCGACCGACGCGCGAATAGAAGCGCGCGCGGGTGGCTATCCGTGGAGCACGTCCGACTTCCGAGCTCTCGCGCGCTCTCGCGGCGTCCGTTCTTCCCCGCTCGCTTCTGCGGGCTTGGGATGACCGAGTGCTCATTGGGGGACTCCCACCCCAGAGGGGGAGTAATTCGCGGCGGCGCTCATTCCACCGCCTCGTCGATGATTGCTTCCGCTTCGATTTCGAGCAGGATCTCGGGCGCGATCAATCTCGAAACCTCCACCATCGTGGAAGCAGGACGAATGGAAGCGAACGCTTCGCCATGCGCGCGAGCGATCGATTCCCATTGATCGATGTCGATCACGTAGATGCGCGTTCGCACGACGTCGCGAAGCGACGCGCCGGCCCGCTCGAGCGCTGATGCAATATTCGCGATCGCTTGGCGCGCCTGCGCATACGGATCGCCGACGCCGATGATCACGCCGGCGTCATTCGTTGCCGTCGTGCCGGATACGTGAACGACGTTGCCGACACGCACCGCACGCGAATAGCCAACCTTGGGCTCCCACGAGGTCCCTGTGCTTATGTTCGTACGCTTCACCGTTCACTCCCACTCGATCGTCGCGGGCGGCTTGCTCGAGATGTCGTAGACGACGCGATTGATGCCGCGCACTTCATTGGTGATTCGATTGCTGATCTTCGCCAGCAGGTCCGGCGGCAGAGGCGCCCAATGCGCGGTCATGAAATCGCTCGTCTGGACAGCGCGCAGCGCGACGGCGTGTTCGTAAGTACGGCCGTCGCCCATCACGCCGACCGAGCGCACCGGCAAGAACACGGCAAAGGCCTGCGCTGTCTTGTCGTACCACGATTGGCCGTTGCCGTCGTGCGCGGCACGTAGCTCGTCGATGAAAATCGCATCCGCCCGTCTCAGCAGATCCGCCCACTCGCGCTTGACCTCGCCAAGGATGCGAACGCCAAGTCCCGGGCCCGGAAACGGATGGCGGAACACGATCTCGCGCGGCAATCCAAGCTCGAGGCCCAGCTCGCGCACTTCGTCCTTGAACAATTCGCGCAACGGCTCGAGCAATTGCAAATGCAGCGTTTCGGGAAGACCGCCGACATTGTGATGCGACTTGATGTTCTGCGCCTTCCCTGTCTTGGCACCCGCCGACTCGATGACGTCGGGATAGATCGTGCCCTGTGCAAGCCATTTCACGTTCTTGAGCTTTGCCGACTCCCGCTGAAACACGTCGACAAAAAGCCGGCCGATGATCTTGCGTTTGTCCTCGGGATCTTCGACGCCCGCGAGCGCGCCCAAAAACTCGGCGGCGGCATCGACGTGGATCACATGCACGCCAAGATTGCGCTCGAACGTGTCCAGGACTTGCTCGGCTTCGTTTTGCCGCAGCAGTCCGTGATCGACGAACACGCACGTCAGCTTGTCGCCAATCGCTTCGTGAATCAGCGCAGCGGCCACAGAGGAGTCGACGCCGCCGGAAAGGCCCAGCAGAACCTCGTCATCACGAACCTTTGTGCGGATGTTGGCAATCGCCTCCGGCACGTAGTCATGCATGTTCCAATCGTCGCCGCAACCGCAGATGTCGTGTGCGAAGCGGGCGAGGATCGCCTTGCCTTGCTTGGTGTGCGTGACTTCGGGATGAAACTGGACGCCGTAGAAATTGCGCGCTTCATCGGCCATCGCCGCGATGCCGCAAGCATCCGACGAACCGATGACGCGAAATCCAGCGGGCAGCAGCGTCACCTTGTCGCCGTGACTCATCCAAACGTCGAGCAAGCCATGACCTTCGGCGTTCGTGCGGTCCTGTAGCTCGCGCAACAGCGGTGAATGATTGCGCGCGCGCACCTCGGCATAACCAAACTCGCGTACGTGGCCGCCTTCGACGCTGCCGCCGAGCTCCGCCGCCATCGTCTGCATGCCGTAACAGATTCCGAGCACCGGCACGCCCTGCGTCCAGATCGCTGCCGGTGCGCGCGGTGTGTCGCCCTCCGTGACGCTGTTCGGCCCGCCGGATAGCACGATGCCGCGCGGCGCGAACGCGCGAACGAAATCATCGCCGGCATCGTAGGGATGGATTTCGCAGTAGACGTGCAGCTCGCGAAGCCGGCGGGCGATCAGCTGCGTGTATTGCGCGCCAAAGTCGAGGATCAGAATCCTGCAATGCGAGGGGGCTGCCATAGAAGAAGCGGTTGTCGCAGCCTCTCGATCACTCAACGTTGTAGTTGGGGGCTTCCTTGACGATCTGCACATCGTGAACGTGCGATTCGCGCACGCCCGCAGACGTTATCTCGACGAATTGGCTCCGCGTGCGCAACTCATCGATCGTGGCGCAGCCGCAATAGCCCATTGCGGCGCGCAATCCACCCATGAGCTGGTGAATGACGTTGAACAGTCCACCTTTGTACGGTACACGACCCTCAATGCCTTCCGGCACCAGCTTTTCAGCCGCGGCAATCGGATCCTCCGCCTCGAGCTCCTGGAAATAACGGTCCGAGCTGCCCTGTTGCATCGCGGCAAGGCTCCCCATTCCGCGATAGCTTTTGTAGGAGCGCCCTTGGTAGAGCTCAATCTCGCCCGGCGATTCGTCCGTGCCGGCAAAAAGGCTCCCTAGCATGACGCTGTGTGCGCCTGCCGCGATAGCCTTCGCAATGTCACCCGAATAACGGACGCCGCCATCGGCAATCGCGGGGACGCCGGCCTTGTCGGCGCCTTCGAGCGCCGCCTGGATCGCCGAGATCTGCGGAACACCAACGCCGGCAACGATGCGTGTGGTGCAAATCGAGCCCGGGCCGATGCCGACCTTGATGCCATCGGCGCCGTGCTCGGCGAGCGCAAGAGCCCCCTCAGCCGTCGCGATGTTGCCGCCGATGATCTGCACGCTCGCAAAGCGCTTCTTGATCCATGCAATGCGATCGAGCACGCCCTGCGAATGGCCGTGCGCGGTATCGACGACAAGCACGTCGACGCCCGCCGCGACGAGTCCCTCCACGCGTTCCTCGTTATCGGCCGCGACGCCGACGGCA
>DASPYC010000443.1:0-1760 GCA_035636955.1 Casimicrobiaceae bacterium | reverse complement strand
GCCAGGCGGCGCCTGTCACCGCAGTCAAGAGAAACAGAATCAGGGCAAAGTTCATCGGCAATGGGAACGTTGTTCGTATTGGATGGGACCAAACCGGCTCCCGCAAGCGCGCGGATTGTCGCACGCCGGGCGGATCACTTTTGCGCCGGGGCCGCCCAGCGACAATGGCCGCACAGGTGGGGGGATCACTTCTCGCCAACCTGCAGGATTGCCAGGAAAGCCTCTTGCGGAATTTCGACGCTGCCGACCGCCTTCATTCGTTTCTTGCCCGCTTTCTGTTTTTCGAGCAGCTTTTTCTTGCGCGTCACATCGCCGCCGTAGCATTTTGCCAGCACGTTCTTGCGGAGTGCCTTGATCGTTTCGCGCGCGATGATCTGCGCGCCGATCGACGACTGGATCGCTACGTCGAACATCTGCCGCGGAATCAGCGAGCGCATTTTCGATGCGACCTCGCGTCCCCGATGGGTGGCAACCGAGCGATGCACCATCACGGAGAGAGCGTCGACACGCTCGCCGTTGATCAGAATATCGAGCTTCACGACGTCCGCCGCGCGAAACTCCCTGAATTCGTAATCGAACGATGCGTAGCCGCGTGACACCGATTTCATCCGGTCGAAAAAATCCATCACGACCTCGGCCAGCGGCAACTCGTAGGTCAGCATCACCTGGCGGCCGAGATATTGCATGTTCTTCTGCACGCCGCGTTTGTCGGTACACAGCGTGATGACGGGTCCGACATATTCTTGCGGCGTCAGGATCGTCGCTGTAATGATCGGCTCCCGCACCTCCTCGACTTTGGAAAGGTCGGGCAGCTTCGACGGGTTCTCGATTTCTTGGACCGATCCGTCGCGCAGCAGCAGCTGATAGACGACCGTGGGCGCGGTGGTGATCAAATCCATATCGTATTCGCGCTCGAGCCGCTCCTGCACGATGTCCATGTGCAGAAGTCCCAAGAAGCCGCACCGAAACCCGAAGCCTAACGCCTGTGAAACTTCCGGCTCATAGCGCAGTGACGAGTCGTTCAATTTCAGCTTGTCGAGCGCGTTGCGCAGCGCTTCGTATTGATTCGACTCGACGGGGTAAAGACCGGCAAATACCTGCGGCTTCACTTCCTTGAAGCCCGGCAGCGGCGTCGCGGCGGGGCGTGCGACGTGCGTCACCGTATCGCCGACTTGCGCAGCCTTCAATTCCTTGATGCCCGCCACGACGAAGCCGACATCTCCGGCGCCAAGTGCGTCGCGCGCGGCCGACCGCGGCGTGAACACACCGACTTGCTCACACGTGTAGGTCGCCGCTGCGGCCATCAGCAATAGCTTGTCGCGCGGTTTGAGAGTGCCGTCCATGACGCGGACCAGCATGACGACACCGACATAGTTGTCGAACCACGAGTCGATGATCAGCGCCTTGAGCGGCCCTTCCGGGTCGCCGGTCGGCGGAGGAATTCGTGCGATCACAGCCTCGAGAATGTCGTCGACACCTTCGCCGGTCTTGGCGCTCGCGAGGATCGCGTCGTGCGCGTGGATGCCGATGATGTCCTCGATTTCGCTCATCACGCGATCGGGATCGGCGGACGGCAGATCGATCTTGTTCAATACCGGCACGACGGTGACGCCTTGTTCGGTGGCGGTGTAGCAATTGGCAACGGTCTGCGCTTCAACGCCTTGCGACGCATCGACGACGAGCAACGCGCCTTCACAGGCGGCCAGCGAGCGCGACACTTCGTAGGCGAAATCGACGTGGCCCGGTGTGTCGATTAGATG
>DASPYC010000442.1:0-2137 GCA_035636955.1 Casimicrobiaceae bacterium | reverse complement strand
GCGGCACCATCGCGCGCGAAAACAATTTCAACGACGCCGTCGTTCGCGTGCGCGAAGCGCAAGCGTTGCTGCCGCAGTTGCCGTATCCCTCCAGCTTTCTGGAGATGCGCGTTTTGATGGATCTCGCCGAGTCGTACCGGATGGCGGCGGACTACCCGGAGGCGCTCGCAGCATTCGAGCTTGCCTACGCAAGGTTGGTCGCGCTCGGACGCGAGAACACCGAGACCGCAGGCACGATCTACAACAATTGGGCGCTTGCGCTCGATATCACCGGCCAAATGCTGAAGGCCGAAAAACTCTTTCGGCGCGCAGTGCAAATCAGCAGCGACGAGGCGAGCGACAAAAATGTATCGCCGATGCTGCTCACAAACCTCGCGCGAGTGCTGATTCGCCTCGAACGCGTCGACGAAGCCGCTCGCCTCGCCGACCAGGCTTATGAGCGCGCGCGCGCCGCCGGCGACACGATCGTTGTCCGAGATTCCATGTTGATACGTGCGATGGCCTATCGCGGGCTCGGGGACCTTGCGCGCGCCGAGACGCTTTTGAACGACGCCGAAGTGCGCTATCGCAGCACGCGCCCTCCGGACTGTGCTTGCTTCGCAACGCTGGCCGTCGAACGCGCCGAGCTCGCGCAAGCGCATGGCGACTCGAGCGCGGCGTTGGCGTGGGCAGACAAAGCCGTGTCCATCGCTCAAACGGATCCGCGGCGTCGCGACATTTCGCCTTACTTCCTGCTCCGTCGCGCGGAGCTCGCGCTCGACCAGAATCGCTTCGATGCTGCGAAGGCCGATGCCGCGAAATCGATTGAGCTAGATCTTCCTACCCTCGTACCGGGAACGCAATCCAGTTATCTTGGCCGCGCCTATCTCGCGCTGGGTCGCGCCCTTATCGCGACCGGTCACGCCGACGACGCACGGGACGCACTTTCGTCCGCTGCCCAACACCTTCGACCGTCGCTTGGCGCCGACCATTCGCAGACGAAGCTCGCCGACAAGCTGCTCGCAACAACAGTCGCCAGCAGTCGGTAACGACACCCAAGTTTTCGGCCAAGCCGGTGCACTGCCCCAGGCGCGCCACGTGCCGCCGGTTTTGATCGGCACTTGGCAGTTTTTCTGTCCGCTTTCCGATCTTACTGTTGCAGGCCCTTGCGGGCTTTGCAGCGCAGAGAGGAGATCGTCATGCTGAAAATTCACGTTCTTTCGGACACGCGCGCCCGGCGTCGCGCCTCAAAGGGATTCGCGCTGGCGACGATCATCGTCACCGCAGTTATCGTGCTCGGCGCGGCGTCGCTTGGATCGCTGGGCGACCATTCCGTAAGCGCACTCACCGACGCGAGCGCGCATACGCGTCATGCAACGACGCTCGACGCAGGAAAAGCGATGCAGGTCGACAGCGCTGCTGAAAGCACCGATCGGCAACGTGATTTCGACTACTTCCCCGACCACTATCGCAATCAAGCGACCGAGCCGGCGGAGCCGATCGCGACGTTCTAGCGGCAGCGCTGCCCGCGTCGCATCCGCGGACGCGGTTAAGACAACAGGGAGATTGCACCATGAAGCGCGCATCCATGCGCCGGCACATGGCCGCAGCGCTCGCCAGGCTTTTGGCCGTCAGCGCCGCAGGACACGCCCCGGTGAAGCGACGTTCTTGCCGAACATGCTCTTGTTTCCGAATCCGACCGGTCTTGCTACAACGTATAGCGCCACGGGAAAGATTCCTCTCGACGGTCCGTTCTTCCAAAGCCTCGGCAGCAACGGCCGTAGCTGCGGCAGCTGCCATCAGCCCGGCGACGGCTGGACGGTAATCCCGCGTCATATCCGCGAGCGATTTGAAGCAAGCGCCGGTCTCGATCCGATTTTCCGAACCAACGACGGGTCGAACTCGCCGCTCGCCGATGTTTACACCGTCGATGCGCGCCGCAAGGCCTACACGATGCTGCTCAATAGGGGCCTGATCCGCGTCGGCATCGGCATCCCCGCCAATGCGGAATTCGAGCTGGTCGCTGTCGACGATCCGTATGGCTACGCAAGCGCGTCGGAACTGTCGCTGTTCCGGCGGCCGCTGCCCTCGACCAATCTCAAGTTTCTGAGCACGGTGATGTTTGACGGTCGCGAGACGTTCAAGGATCCGACGTCGA
>DASPYC010000441.1:0-3278 GCA_035636955.1 Casimicrobiaceae bacterium | reverse complement strand
AGGCCGAGACCTCCGCGGGTACGGTCGCATTGAGCGTCGTAAGGCCAGCGGTTGTGCACGTCGTAGCGCCCGCGTAGGAACGCACGTCGAGCAGATATTGCTGCTGCCGATTGGCGAGATCGAGCATGAACGTCTCGGCGGCCGAGCGTCTGGCTCGCTTTTGATATTCCTGATAGGACGGATACGCGATCGCCGCCAAGACGCCGACAAGGGTCGCGACGATCATCATCTCGACCAACGTAAAACCGCGTATGCGTGACTTCGCCATGGGACCCGCGCCTATGAAGTGGAGCGGAGTCTAACCTCGTGACTTTCCGGGGAAAACCGACTTTCGACGGACGGCGAGTCAAGTCCGACAAACGTAGCCGCGATTTCCTTGAACGGCGACCACGGCTAAATTCCGGGCGGAATCAGCCGTTTTGGGAAGCGAACAACCCCAGGAAAGGGCCGTTGCAATGCATTTGCCTGGTAGGCCGTGGCAGACTCGAACTGCCGACCAACGGATTAAAAGTCCGCTGCTCTACCAACTGAGCTAACGGCCCCGAGCGAACCGGAAATTATAGCCCAAGTGACTGATTCGGACCGCCGTTTTTGAGCGGCAGAGCCACGAAGCGGGCGTGTTGGTTAATGCGAGTCAGAGCTCAGAAACGGCGGCAGCTGGGCGAAATCGATGCCCTCGTCCGACAGTTCCTGCGCCTCGTCGCGCGACGCCTGTCCGCGAATCGAGCGCGCTGGTGCTTCGTTGTAATGAATCTTGCGCGCCTCCTCGGAAAAGCGCCGGCCGACATTCTCGGTATTGCGAACGATTTCGCGCAGTTTTGCGATCACATCGCTCGGCAGCCCTGCGACTGCGTCGTGACTCGGGGCGCTCTCGGCATCCGCCGGTTGCGGCGGCGCGGCACTTTCGCGGCCGGCGGCTTTGGGGATACGGACTTGCGCGGAAGGGAGGCGGTCTATGTCCATGTCATCGCAGACGGGGCAAATGACGAGCGTCGCGGCTTTTTGCCGATCGAATTCATCAGCGGACGCGAACCAGCCTTCGAAACGATGGCCGTGCGCACAGGTGAGGTCAAAGATGATCACGATGAAAAAACGGGTAGGGCCCGTGGTGGGTTGACTATCTTATGATATTCAACGGATGCACCGTTATCCGCCAATCCATCTAACCTCGCCCGGCCGAACGGTACTGAGTGCTTCAATCTGCCGCGGTACGAGGGGCTAAGGTCAATCAAACGGTTGGAGCGTGCACGAATCACAAGGACGGCAAAAGAAGATCATCGACGCGCTGCTGAAATACTAGATTGCGATCGACGGTGACAAACGCATCGAACTGCCCGGCCGCACGGATGAGCAAGTCACCATTACGAACACCGGCCCAGCCCAGACCAACAACCGTCGATAGTTCATGACCGACGATGTCACGGACGAGACGGCGGTCAACACATTCGTCGAGCAGCACCCTCACGAAGTCGATTCGATCAGCCGGTCCTTCGCCAACTCGAGAAACGAAACGACTTGCTCGCGCTGCACGCTGGGGAAACCTTCGAGAAAGTCGTCAATCGACTCCCCTCCCTCTAGATAGTCCAGTAATGTTTGAACCGGTACCCGAGTGCCCGCAAACACAGGTGTGCCGCCCAATATGTCGGGTGTGCGCGAGATAGGCGATTCCATAGGCTCTAGACTACGACGGCGAACAAGACGGGGCAAGCACGACAAGAACCCACCTTTAACCCCTATTGCCCCGCTCGCTCGTTTATAGCGTCGTCCTCGGCCACATCGCCGATTCCGGGAGCCCCACGCATGAACGAATTCCAAAATCGCCGTCGCAGGCTCGTGTTGATGTCGATGGCCGCGGTGGTATTCGCGGCCGCTCAACCCGTTGGCGCGCACTGGCCGTCGTCCGCGCTCGTTTCGATCGATGTGTACGATCGCACCGAGGGCATTTCGCTTGTGGTCTATCCGAAAGACGGCCGCCGCTACATCATCGGCGCGCCGGGACACGAGTACGCGGTGCGCATCCGCAACAACACCGGCGAACGTATCCTCGCCGTGACGAGCGTCGATGGCGTCAACGTTGTAAGTGGTGAAACAGCGTCGCCCGAGCAATCGGGTTACGTGCTCGACGCGTACGGCAGCGTCGAGATCTCGGGTTGGCGCAAAAGTCTCGAACGCACGGCCGCGTTCTATTTCACCGATTTGGGCGACAGTTACGCGGCGCGCACAGGGCGCCCCGGAAACGTCGGCGTGATCGGCGTCGCGGTATTCAAAGAGAAACAACCACCGATCACGTATCGACCGTACCGCGACAAGGTTGCGGCCGATGCACCGAGTGGACGCGCCGAATCGCCGGCGCCCGCTGCGAACGCGCAATCCGCGCCTGCGCAATCGAATGAGCGTGAACGAAGCGACGCGGCGGGATCTTTGGCATCGAAGCTCGGCACCGGACATGGAAGGAGCGAGACATCGTACGCGCAGCGCGTCCGATTCGAGCGGGCGAGCGACTCGCCGGCCGACACCGTCGCTATTCAGTACGATCGTCGCGAGAACCTGGTCGCGATGGGCGTGCTGCCATCGCCGCGTTATGCGCAACGCGTGCCCGATCCGTTTCCCGGAATGCGCTTTGCGCCGGATCCGCGCTGAGCAACCCGGTCGTCGTCAAAGCATATGGCAGCGTCGGGCGCGCTCTCGCATACTGCGCGTGCTATGCCCGCATCTCGCCTTGACGACGGCCGCGACGAGGAGCTAATGCTCGCCTACGCGAGCGGCGAAGCCGCGGCGTTCGATGTTCTCTACGCGCGTCACAAGGGCGGCGTCTATCGCTATGTGCTACGCCACTGCGGCAACGCCGGAATGGCCGATGAACTGTTCCAGGATGTCTGGATGAACGTCATCCGCGTGCGGACGACATATGCGCCCGCGGCGAAATTCGCCACGTGGCTCTACACGATCGCGCACAATCGGCTCATCGATCACTGGCGCGTGAACGGACACGCCCATCTCGTGTCGATCGATGACGATGCCGAGCAATCGACGCGCGCCGCCGTCGATGCGCTGCCCGCCGCGCGTGGCGATGAACCCCATGTTCGCGCGGAAAATCGCGCGTTGTCCATTCGCTTGAAGACCTCGCTCGCCGCATTGCCGCCCGCGCAACGCGACGCATTCCTGCTGCAGCACGAAAGCGGCCTGTCACTGGCCGAGATCGCGACGCTGACGGGCGTCGGTGCAGAAACGGTGAAGAGCCGCCTTCGCTACGCGGTCGCGAAGTTGCGCGCCGAGCT
>DASPYC010000440.1:0-3595 GCA_035636955.1 Casimicrobiaceae bacterium | reverse complement strand
CCGTAAAGGCACGACGATGCCGAGCCTGCAATCGCAAGGCGATCCGCGATGATTCCCGAGCTTGGCGATCCGCGATGATTCCCGAGCTTGGCAACTTCGCGTTGATCGTCGCGCTCCTTGCCGCGTTGGCGTTGGGAACGTTGCCGCTCATCGGCGCATCGCGCAACGACTTCGCGTTGATGGCGATGGCGCGCCCGGCAGCACGGATGCTGTTCCTGCTCGTGGCCTTCGCGTTCGGCTGTCTCGCGTGGAGCTTTCTCACCAGCGACTTTTCGGTGGAAAACGTCGCGCTGCATTCGAATTCGAAACTGCCCTCATATTATCGTTTCGCGGCGACATGGGGATCGCACGAAGGCTCGCTGCTGCTGTGGTTGTTGATGCTCACCGGCTGGGCCGGCGCCGTGACGCTGTTTTCACGCAATCTGCCGGCGGCCGTCGTCGCGCGCGTGCTGGCGATCATGGGACTCATCGCCGTCGGATTCTTGCTCTTCCTGTTGCTGACGTCGAACCCGTTCGCGCGGCTGATGCCGGCCGCGCCGGAAGGTCAGGACCTGAATCCGCTGCTGCAGGATCCCGGCATGGTGATTCACCCGCCGATGCTCTACATGGGTTACGTCGGTTTCTCCGTCGCGTTCGCGTTTGCGATTGCCGCGTTGCTCGGCGGCCGACTCGATGCGACGTGGGCGCGCTGGTCGCGTCCTTGGACGACCATTGCCTGGTGTTTCCTGACGATCGGCATCGCGCTCGGCAGCGCCTGGGCGTATTACGAGCTCGGCTGGGGCGGATGGTGGTTCTGGGATCCGGTCGAGAATGCATCGTTCATGCCGTGGCTCGCGGGCACCGCACTCATCCATTCGCTTGCAGTTACCGAAAAGCGCGGAACGTTTCGCAGCTGGACGGTGCTGCTTGCCATCATCGCGTTTTCGTTGTCGCTGATCGGCACGTTTCTCGTCCGTTCCGGCGTGCTCACGTCGGTGCATGCGTTCGCCACCGATCCGGCGCGCGGCGTTTTCATCCTCGCGTTCCTCGCGATCGTCATCGGCGGTTCGCTCGCGCTCTACGCTGCCCGCGCCGGAGCCGTTGGCGGCGGTGTCGCTTTCGGCGCGATCTCACGCGAGTCGATGCTGCTTGCGAACAATATTCTGTTGATCGCCGCGCTGGGGACCGTGATGCTCGGCACGTTGTATCCGCTGTTCCTCGACGCGCTCGGTCTCGGCAAGATTTCCGTAGGACCGCCTTATTTCGAAGCCGTATTCGTCCCTCTGATGGCGCCGCTCGTGTTCCTGATGGGCATCGGTCCGCTCGCCGCCTGGCGCCAAGCATCGTTGCCGGATCTCGCGACACGTCTCAAGTGGGCATTCGGCGTTGCGATCGTGACTGCTGCGGTGTTGCCCTTCATCCTTGGCCGGTGGACGCCATTGGTCGCACTCGGCGTGCTGCTTTTCACATGGGTCGCGGGATCAACCGTCGTCGCGCTGTTGCAACGCCTTCGCGCATCGCCCCAGCGTGGCATTGTCGCGAAGCTCCAGGCGCATCCGCGCGCTTGGTACGGCATGCTGCTCGCCCATCTCGGCATCGCGGTGTTCATTGCCGGGGTTACGCTCGTGAAGGGCTATGAAGTCGAGCGCGATGTGCGCCTCGATGTTGGACAGGGCGTTGCGGTAGGCCGGTACTCCTTCACGTTCCGCGGCGTGGCGCCGGCCTCGGGGCCCAATTACAACGCGCTTGTGGGTACGGTCGATGTTATGCGGGACGGCAAGGCGCTGGATTCGCTGCATCCGGAAAAGCGAACGTATGTCGCATCCGGACAGACGATGACCGAAGCGTCGATTGACGCGGGATTTCTGGGTGACAAGTATGTCTCGCTTGGCGAGCCCGTCACGGAAAATGCGCTCAACGGCGCGTGGGGTGTGCGGATCTACGTGAAACCATTTGTCGATTGGATCTGGTTCGGATGCCTACTAATGGCGGTCGGCGGCTTCCTCGCTGTTTCGGATCGCCGCTATCGACTGACGGTGAAGGAACGCTTCGCTTCCGCGTTGCGCGCCGCGCAAAGTGCGTGATCGGCTCTCTTCGATGAAATCCTGGCGACTGATCCTGCCGCTCGCGGTCTTCGCCGTTCTGCTCATGTTCCTGTGGGTCGGCTTGTCGCTCGATCCTCGCGAGGTGCCGTCGCCGTTGATCGGCAAACCGGCGCCCGCCTTTTCACTCAGCACGCTGCACGAGCCGGCCAAGACGCTGACAAGCGACGACATGAAGGGCCAAGTGTGGCTGCTGAACGTCTGGGCGTCGTGGTGCGTCTCGTGCCGTGTCGAGCACCCGCTGTTGATGCAACTCGCGCGGGCCAACGTCGTGCCGGTCGTCGGTCTCGACTACAAGGACAAACCGGCGGACGGCCGCGCGTGGCTCGCGCAAAACGGCGATCCGTATCGCGTGTCGATCGTCGATCAAGACGGGCGCGTCGGCATCGACTTCGGCGTCTACGGTGTTCCGGAGACGTTCGTCGTCGACAAGCAAGGGGTGATCCGCTTCAAGCAGATCGGCCCGGTGACGGCCGAGTCGCTGGATCAGAAGATACTTCCGCTCGTCCGTGAGTTGCAAAAGTCGTGACGACTCGCGCGCTGGTTTTCCTTGCGGTTGCTTTCACCGTGACAACCGCGATACCGCAGGCGCTCACCGATATCGAGTTCGAAGGGAGATTGAAGCGACTCGAATCGGAATTGCGCTGCCTCGTCTGTCAGAATCAGACACTAGCCGACTCCAATGCACCGCTCGCCGAAGACCTGCGTCGCGAAGTGCGTTCGCTCGCGACCTCGGGAAAGAGCGACGCCGAGATCAAGCAATATCTGGTTGCGCGCTACGGCGATTTCGTCCTCTACAATCCGCCGCTCCAACGCAACACGTGGCTGTTGTGGATCGGCCCGTTTGGACTTCTGCTGGGCGGCGGTATCGTCTGGTATGCGATCTTGCGGCGACGCAAGGGCGCGGCAGCCGAAGATGATGACGACGGTGCGGCATCAAGCGCCCTACCGGAGGAGGCCGTAGCCCGTGCTCGCCAAGCGATCTACGAAGAGCCGTGACCACCGCGCAGGTCGTGCTTTTGATGCGCTGATCACGCGCTGTCTGCGGTAAACTGCGCAGCAGACGCTCGTCGTCGCACGTCATTTCATGAGCGTGCGCCGTTCTCGCGCGAGGGAGGGAGGCACGCGTTGTCGATCTACGCGTTGAAGCCGCGCTTTCAGGCGCTGCTGCGCCCGCTCGCGGCCGCGCTCGCCCGGAGCGGTGTGACCGCGAATCAAGTGACTATCGCCGCCGCGGCGATTTCCATCGCGGTCGGTGCGTTCGTCGCCTGGCGTGCACCGGAGCGCACACCGTTCCTGCTGATCCCGATCTGGATGTTCGTTCGCATGGCGTTGAACGCGCTGGACGGCATGCTCGCCCGCGACTTTAACCAGGAAACGCGCCTCGGCGCGTATCTGAACGAATTGGGCGATGTCATTTCCGACGCCGCGCTGTATGCGCCTTTCGCGTGGCTTCCGCCGTTCTCGGGCGCTTGGCTCGCCGCGGTCATCGTGCTCGCGATCGTCACCGAATT
>DASPYC010000439.1:0-3166 GCA_035636955.1 Casimicrobiaceae bacterium | reverse complement strand
TGGGACCATCGATTGCAGCAAGGCTCCATCGGCGTAACCGGTTCCCCGGCGGCCAACGGACTCGCGCGAGATTGCGACGTCATGCTTGCGGTCGGCACGCGTCTGTCGGACTTCACCACAGGATCGCATTCGATGTTCGGCGACGCCGCGCTCGTCAATCTCAATGTGAATCCGCTGGATGCGCAGAGATGGCGTGGTGTCGAGCTTCGCGCCGACGCGCGACTCGGTCTCGAAGCGTTGTCGCAAGCACTTTCAGGTTGGCACGCCGACCCGGCATGGACTCGACGAGCTGAAGAAGCGGCTAACAGTTGGCGCAACGACATCGCGCGCATCACCGGCCAGCGTGATGTCCATCTGCCGTATGAAGGTGACGTCATCGGCGCAGTACAGCGCTCGTCGCCCGACTCGACGACTCGCGACATCGTCGTGTGCGCGGCGGGAACGTTGCCCGCCGAGCTGCACAAGCTGTGGCGGACTGTGACCCCCGGCGGCTACCACATGGAATACGGCTACTCGTGCATGGGCTACGAGATCGCCGGCGGCCTCGGCGTGAAGATGGCAAAGCCCGACCGCGAGGTGATCGTGATCGTCGGCGACGGCAGTTATCTGATGCTCAATTCCGAGATCGCGACATCGATCATGCTCGACAAGAAACTGATCGTCGTTGTTCTCGACAACGCCGGGTTCGGTTGCATCAACCGATTGCAGCAGTCATGCGGGGGCGTGCCATTCAACAATCTGTTCGCCGACTGCGTGCAGGGTTCGAGCGGCGCGCCCAGAATTGATTTTGCCGCGCACGCCGCTTCACTCGGTGCAATCGCGGAGAACGTGAAGACGATTCCGGAGCTCGAAGGCGCACTCGCGCGCGCACGCGCCGCCGACCGTACCTACGTCATCGCGATCGCAACCGATCCCAACAAGACGACCGTCGAAGGCGGATGGTGGTGGCAAGTTGCGGTACCCGAAGTATCGGAGCGCGCAGAAGTCACGCGCGCGCAAAAGCAATACGAAAATGACAAGAAACAGCAGCGACCATGAGCGCCGCCGGGCCAAGGCGCGGGTGCTCCCCCTCTGGGGGCCGAGGGCAGAGCGTAGCGGCCTCATTGGTCACTGCGGCCGCAAGCGTGGGGGTCCAATGAACGTCCGCATCGGCATCAATCCGATTTCGTGGAGCAACGACGATCTGCCGTCGCTCGGCGGCGAGACGCCGCTCGAAGTCGCGTTATCCGAGGGTAGAGCGATCGGCTACCAGGGCTTCGAGCTCGGGAACAAATTCCCGCGTGAGCCCAAAGCGCTACGTGACGTCTTGGCGCGGCATGATCTCGCCCTCGTGTCGGGCTGGTATTCGGGCCAGCTCGCGCGCCGCTCGGTGGACGAGGAAATCGCCGCGGTCGAGCCGCACTTGCAACTGCTCGCCGCGAACGGGGCGGACGTGATGGTCTACGGCGAAGTCGCGGACAGCATTCAAGGCGCGAGCTTGCCGCTCTACGAGAGGCCGCGCTTTTTCCGTGACGAGCAGTGGCGCGAATATGCCGACAAGCTTACGATATTCGCCCGCTATACGTTGAATCACGGCGTGCGGGTCGCGTATCACCACCATATGGGCGCGTACGTCGAGACGCCGGCCGACGTCGATCGTCTGATGTCGCACGTCGGCGAGGAAGTGGGGCTGCTGTTCGACAGTGGCCACATGACTTTTGCCGGCGGCGATGCCGTTGCGATGCTCGAAAAGCATATCGCGCGTGTATGTCACGTCCATTGCAAGGACGTGCGAACCGCCGTGATCAAGCTCGCGCGCAATCGCAATTGGAGCTTTCTCGAAGCAGTGATCAACGGCGCTTTCACCGTACCGGGCGACGGCGCGGTCGATTTCGCATCGCTGCTCGCGATCCTCAAGAAGAACAGCTACCAGGGCTGGCTCGTCGTCGAGGCCGAGCAGGATCCCACCGTTGCGCCGCCGTATCGCTACGCGGAGATGGGCTTTCGGCATCTGCGGGATCTCGTTGCAAGTCCGGAGATAAAACCATGACCTTGCTGATCAAGGCGCGGCGCGAAGGCCGCGAAATCGTCAACGTCACGCCGCGATCTGCCGGATGGAAGTATGTAGGCTTTGCGGCGTATCGGTTCGGCACCGGTGATTCAGTCACGGTGAACAAGCCGGGCGAGGAGCTCTGCATCGTCGTTCTCGCAGGAACGGTGACTGTCACGCGAGACAATGAAACATGGCGCGATATCGGCGAACGCAGCGACGTGTTCGACGATCGGGCACCGTATGCCGTCTATCTTCCAGCAGGCGACGAAGTCGTCGTGACCGCGCACACCCCAGCGGAAATCGGCGTCGCGAGCGCGCCCGCGGCCAGCACTTCATTGCCGGCACGATTGATCGAGCCATCGGCGATGAAGCGCTTCGCACGCGGGAAAGGGTCAAACGAGCGCTTCGTCTGCGACATCCTGCCGCAAACCGAGCCGGCCGCGCATCTGCTGGTCGTCGAAGTCCGCACGCCGAGCGGTCATTCGTCCAGCTATCCGCCGCACAAGCATGACTCCGACAATCTGCCGCAAGAGAGTGCGCTCGAAGAGACGTATTACCATCGGCTGCAGCCCGCGCAGGGTTTCGCGTTCCAGCGCGTCTACACCGATGATCGTTCGCTCGATGAGTCGCTGGCGGTCGAGGACCACGACGTCGTGCTGGTTCCGCGCGGCTATCACCCCGTCGTCGTTCCGTTCGGATATGAATCGTACTATCTGAACGTGATGGCCGGACCCAAGCGCGAATGGCATTTCAAGAACGACCCGGCGCACGAATGGATGTTGGAGCGTTAGAACAGGGAGCCGCGAACGATGACTGAAGTCGCATTATTCGGCGCCGGCCGGATCGGTAAGGTCCACGCCGGCAACGTCGTCCGCCAGCCCGGCGTGAGGCTCAAGTATGTCGTCGATGTCGATTCGGCCGCTGCCGCTACGCTCGCGAAGCAACACGGCGCGGAAGTTGCCTCCGCCGACGCGGTCTTCGCTGACGCGTCGGTCGCGGTGGTGGTCATTGCATCGTCGACCGACACGCACGCCGATTTGATTCAGCGCGCCGCCGCGGCGGGCAAAGCGATCTTCTGCGAAAAGCCCGTCGATCTCGACCTCGATCGTGCGCGCACGTGCGCTCAGGCGGTCG
>DASPYC010000438.1:0-3379 GCA_035636955.1 Casimicrobiaceae bacterium | reverse complement strand
TTGCCCTCAGCTCGCTGGCGCCTTGTGCTGTGGGCCAGAGCACGCCGTCGCCATCGGATAACGGCGTTTCGAACGCCTCCGGATTTTTGCAGGACTACGCGCGGCTTAAGCCCGTGCCTGAGAAAGAGGGCCGCTACGCTTGGATGGCGGCTGACAACGAGCTGCGTCAATACACGCGCTTCATTTTGCCGCCGATGGAGCGCCCGCGCTTCACGCCGCTCGACATCGTGCCGATCAAGGCGGCATTCAACTTGGTTCGGGCGGCTGCAGGTTCGTCTGCCCAGGTGGCACGCGTGTCGGCGGAGGTCGAATGCGAGGACAGCGTATCGCACAAGCTGCTGATCGAGGCCGTGATCACCGGCGTAGGCGAAAGGAAATTCATCGAAGGGCAGCCGATCACGTGGCCCGAGGTCGAGCCCGTGCTGGCGTCGTGGGCGCAGGATTTCAAAGCGCGGCTCAACGCCGTGCAGGGACGTTGAACCGTTCGCCTGGCGGCGGAATTCGATGGTGCAGTCAGTGTGCACGTTCTCTGATCCCGCGCGTACGGCCATAAAGAGGATCCCATGAAGTCACTGCGCTTCGTGCGCGCACCTCGCAGGCTGCCGATGATCGGCGCGTTGGCAGTCTCGCTCATCGTCGTCGCCGCTTGCTCCAAACAGAACCAAGGTCCTCCGCCACGGCCACCGGCCGAGGTGTCCGTTCTTACCGTCGAAGTGAAGGACGTCCCGATCACGGCCGAATACGTCGCGCAAACGCAAAGCTCGCAGGCCGTGAACATCCAGGCACGCGTGTCCGGGTTTCTCGACAAACGTGTTTACACCGAAGGATCGGTGGTCAAGGCAGGGCAGGTGCTGTTTCAAATGGACCAGAAGCCGTTCCAGGCACAAGTCGACGCGCAAAAGGCGGCGCTGCAACGGAATCAGGCGGCCCTCAGCACCGCCAAGGCAAATCTCGACCGTACGAAGCCCCTCACTGAGGCGGAAGCGCTCTCGCAAAAGGATCTCGACGACGCGCAAGGTCAATATGATCAGGCTGCCGCCGCCGTTGAACAGTCGAAGGCGCAGGTTCAGGAAGCCCAGCTCAATCTTTCCTATACGACGATCACGTCGCCGGTCACCGGCGTCAGCAGCTATGCAGCAATCGCCGACGGAACGTATGTCAATCCGCAGAATGCGCAACTCACGACGGTGTCCGTTCTGTCGCCGATGTGGGTCAACTTCAGCGTCTCCGAGAACGAAATGGGACGCATTCGGGACGAAGTTAAGAAGGGACTGCTCATACTGCCGCCCGGCAACAGCTTTACCGTCGAAGTCGAGCTGGTCGACGGCACGCAGTTTCCTTCCACGGGAAAGATCACGTTCGCCGATCCGTCGTACAACTCGCAGACCGGCACCTTTCTTATTCGCGCATCGGTCGACAATCCGCAGGGCTTGCTGCGCCCGAATCAGTATGTACGCGCGAGGCTTCGCGGTGCGACGCGTCCGAAGGCGATCCTTATTCCACAGCGCGCCGTCCAGCAAGGCGCGAAGGGACATTTCGTCTGGGTGATCAACAAGGAAGGCCAAGCGGAACAGCGCCCGGTGAGCGTCGGCGATTGGTACGCCGAGAGCTGGTTCATCTTCCAGGGACTGAACGCGGGCGATCGAGTCGTCGTTGACGGTGGGCAGAGACTTGCGCCGGGTACCGTAGCCACGGTGAAGCCTTACGTTCACAATGAATCGCCATCGGCAAGCGGGAGCCTCGCTACGCCTGCACCGCCTGCGGCTATCGCAGCGCGAAGCACCGCCGCGGCGCATGGCTCGATCGTGCAATTCGCAAGTGACAGCGCAACGCTTGATGCATCTGCGCTGCAGGTCGTTCAGAAGATGGCCGACGCGATCAAAAACGGTGTCGGCGCTGTAACGGTGATCGCGTCCGTGGAGCGCAGCGGCAATGTCACCGCGAATACCGATATCGCGAAGCGACGGGCTGCCACCGTCCGCGATGCAATGATCAAGGCAGGGGCCCCGGCGGAACGTATCCGATTGGGCGCTCCTGTGGACGCGAGCGGTACCGGCGCGGAAGCGCAACGGGTCGAGATCATCACCGGACTTTGAGCGGATCGATCTGATGTTTTCGCGCTTCTTCATCGAGCGGCCGATCTTCGCGGCGGTGATCGCGATCCTCATCGTCATCGCCGGCGCTGTCGCGATGAGCGTGTTGCCCGTGCAGCAGTATCCGACGATCACGCCGGTTCAGGTCACCGTGCAGGCGAACTATCCCGGTGCGGATTCGAGCACCGTCGCGGAGTCGGTCGCCGCCCCGATCGAGGCGCAGATCAACGGCGTCGACAACATGATCTACATGTCGTCGACGAGCTCCGCCAACGGACAGCTCGTTCTGACTGTTTATTTCACGCTCGACACGAATCCCGACATCGCGCAGGTGCAGGTGCAGAACCGCGTGAACCTTGCGCTGCCGCAGCTTCCTTCCGCCGTGACGCAGCAAGGCGTGTCGGTGCAGAAGAAATCTTCGTCGATCATGATGCTGATCGCGATATTCGCGCGCGGCGATCGCTACGACGCCGACTACATCGCCAACTACGCCAACGTCTACGTGCTCGATGCGCTGAAGCGCGTGCCTGGCGCGGGGCAGGCGCAAATCATGGGTTCGGCGGACCAGGCGATGCGCATCTGGATGAATCCCGATCGGATGGCGTCGTTGTCGATCACGACCACCGACATTGCCAACGCGGTCAATCAGCAAAACGCGTTGTTCGGCGCCGGGCAGATCGGGCAGCGACCGGGAACCGGGCAGGTCGACATGACGTTCCCGGTCGTGACGCAGTCTCCGTTCACCGACCCGAAGCAATACGAGCAGATCATCCTGCGCGGAAATCAGGACGGGAGCGCGATCGTTCACGTCGGCGACGTTGCGCGCGCCGAGGTCGGCCTCAAACAGTACATCGTCGATACGAAGCTCGACAATACGCCGGCGACGTTCATCGCCGTCTATCAGCAGCCCGACGCGAACGGACTCATCGTGTCGAAGGCCGTGCGCAACGCGCTCGCGGAAATGAAGACGCGATTTCCCGAGGGCATGGACTACGTCGTCTCGCTCGACACCAACGACTTCGTGCGACTGTCGATCGAGGAGGTGATCCACACGCTGATCGAGGCGATCGTTCTCGTCGTGCTGGTCGTCTACCTGTTTCTGCAAAGTTTGCGCACGACGATCATCTGCGCGGTTGCGATCGTCGTCGCGCTGGTTGCCACATTCGCCGGCATGCTCGCGCTCGGCTTCTCGATCAACCTGCTTACGCTGTTCGGATTGATCCTGGCGATCGGCATGGTCGTCGACGACGCAATCGTCGTGGTCGAGAACGTCGAGCGCAACATGG
>DASPYC010000437.1:0-1514 GCA_035636955.1 Casimicrobiaceae bacterium | reverse complement strand
GATCGCGTTCACCGAATTCGATGTCGAGTCCGCCGTGATCCGATAGACAGTGCCATCGTTGGCATTGGCCACGTAGATCTCGCCCGCTTAGTCCTCGCCGAATGTCGTGATGGCGAAACTGGTCGCGAGCTCCTGACGCGTCGTCCACACGCCGTTCGCGTTCCGCGCCACGCTCCACACGGTCCCACTGCATAGATCGCCATAGACGTAGCGGCCGAACAGCGCCGAAACCTGCGTTCCGCGGTAAACGCTGCCACCGATGATCGAACAGCCGAACGCGTGTGTATATTCAATCACGGGATTCGTGAGCACCGACGATCCGCACGCGGGGCCGCCTCCCAACTCCGTGCAGCGCGATCCCTCCATCACGTGCCAGCCGAAGTTCGCGCCCGCGCCGGTGCCGGCGGGAGCGAGGTCGACTTCCTCGACCTCGCCTTGACCGACGTCGCCGATATAGAGGTCGCCGGTCTGGCGATCAAACGCGATCCGCCAGGGGTTTCGAAGCCCGTACGCCCACACTTCGGCGCGGCCGGCGCTGCCGCTTGCGAACGGATTGTTCGGTGGTATGGCGTACGGCACACCACGATCGACGTCGATCCGCAACAGCTTGCCGAGCCATTCGAAAGTATTTTGAGCGCGGTTGCCGGGATCGTTGGCGGAACCGCCATCGCCTGTCGCGACATAGAGATAGCCGTCGGGACCAAACTTCAGCGCGCCGCCGTTGTGGTTGGCGAACGGTTGTGGAATCAGCAGCAACTGCACGGCGGACGCCGGGTCGGCACGATTGGGATCGCTTACGCTGATGCGATAGCGCGCGACGACGGTCGCGCCATCGTCGCGGCGCGTGTAGTTGACGAAGAACAGGCCGTTGTCGCGAAATCGCGGATGGAAAGCCAGGCCAAGCAGCCCCTGCTCGCCCCCGAATTGAACGAGCGCGGTCAAGTCTAGAAACGGCGTCGACGCCACCTGCCCATTCTTGGTGACGCGGATCCGGCCGGATTGCTCGACGATGAAGAGGCGCCCACTGCCATCGCGCGCGTTCGCGATATCGACTGGGCCTTGCATTCCCGCAATCGCGGGTACGAGCGTCGTATCGGCGTGTGCGAAGTTAGTTGCGGTGCTAAGCAGCACGCCGACCGCCATCAGCAAGGCGGACCGGCAGATCGATTGTCGATGCGTTTCCTGCACCCGCGCGAGCGTCACATCATTTCTTGAGCGCGTCGCGGATTTCCCGTAACAGTTGCACTTCCTCGGGAGGTGCGGGCGGCGCCGGAGGTTGCGCGCGCCGAAGGCGATTGATCTGTCTCACCATCAAAAAAATGATGAACGCCAGAATGATGAAGTTGATCGCTACCGTAATGAAGTTGCCGTATGCGAACAGCGGCACGCCGGCCTTGGTGAGCGCTTCGTAGGTCATCGGGCCGCTGTAGTTCGGCGGCGGACTCCCCAGCATGACGAACCAGTTCGAGAAGTCGAGACCGCCGATGAGCCTCCCGACAACGGGCATGATGATG
>DASPYC010000436.1:0-6865 GCA_035636955.1 Casimicrobiaceae bacterium | reverse complement strand
CGCTGTCGCTTGCGGTCGCGGCAACCGCGCTCGCCGAGCGAAGGTTCACGGCGCGAGCATTGGCCGAAGCGCAACTCGCGTGCGTCGACGCGACCGACTCGCGAATCGACGCATGGGCGACACTCGATCGCGCCCATGTGCTCGCTGAAGCCGATCGCTGCGATGCTGCGCGCGCGCCTGGCTTGTTGGCCGGCATCGGAATCGGCGTCAAGGACATCATTGCGACACGTGCGCTGCCCACCGGGATGGGCTCGCCGATCTTCGCGGAGCATGCGTCGGATGCCGATGCCGCCTGCGTCACGCGGCTCGTCGCGGCCGGCGGCTACGTCTTCGGCAAGACGGTGACGACTGAATTCGCATTCATGCATCCCGGCAAGACGCGCAATCCGTGGAATGTCGCGCACACGCCGGGCGGCTCGTCCTCGGGATAGGCGGCCGCCGTCGCGGCGGGTCACGTCTGCGGTGCAATCGGAACGCAGACCAACGGCTCGGTCATCCGTCCGGCGGCGTATTGCGGTGTCGTCGGTTTCAAGCCCACATATGGTGCGATTCCGTTCGACGGCGTCAATGTCTTCAGCGAAACGCTCGATACGCTCGGCACGTTCACGCGAACGGCCGCCGACGCCGCGCGACTTGCTGCCGCACTCGCGGATCGCGAGCGCATTCCCGCCGAGATCGCGCCGCTTGATCGTCCACCTCGCCTCGCTTATCTGCCAAGCTTTCCCTGGACAAAAATCGATCGCGACGCCGCCGCGACGCTCGGTGAGGCGGCCGCGCGATTGCATTCGCACGGAGCAGAGGTGAGTGCGATCGACGTTCCGTCAGAATGTCATTCGGCGCACCTGGTTTATCGCACGATCGCGCTCTACGAAGCGGCGCGCAATCTCGGCACGCTGCAAAAGCGCGATCGTCGACGGCTATCGTCCGAGCTCAACGCCGCGCTCGATGAAGGGCACACGATCGATGAGCGCGTTTATCGCGGGGCGATCGATGTGCGAGCGCAAGCGAGCGATGCGCTGGCCCACTCGCTCGCGCCGTTCGATGCCGTCATCACGCCGCCCGCACCCGCCGCGGCGCCACGCGGCATCGCAACCACCGGCGATCCCTCCTGTTGCACGCTGTTCTCGCTCGTCGGCTTTCCGGCGATCACCTTGCCGATCGGCCGTAATGTAGGGGGATTACCGCTCGGCATGCAACTCGCAACGACTTCCGGCGATGATGGACGGCTGTTGACTGTCGCCGCGTGGTGCGAAGAGCGCCTGCCGTTTGTCGGGTTGGTGTAGCGCGTAGACCGGTCCGCTTCGCCGCGCGTTAAGATCGTATGGGCTAACGACACATGAAACGCGCCAAACTCCACGCACCGCCCAAGCCGCGCAACCCGGTGGCTCGCTCGCCCTTGCTCAAGAAGGGGGGGCCGCATGGCAAGTCTGCGCGCGCACTGCGGCGACAGGCAAAGATGGCACTCGCCAAGACGGCGCGCGATCTCGGCGTGGTCGAGTAAACGATGACGCTGTCGCGCCGCTACCTCGAAGAAGGTCAGATGCGCGCTCTCTACGTGGCGGCAGTCGCGGAGGATCGCGCGCTCACCGACGAGCAATTGTCCGCGTCGCTCACGGAAACGCTCGCCAAAAAACCGAAGGGCGCGGGATGGTGGGTTTTCGGCTACGGATCCCTGCTGTGGAACCCGCTGTTTCCCATCGCAGAAGCGCGGGCGGGCAATGTGTACGGATTGCATCGTCGTTTTTGTCTGCGCTCGCTCGCCTCGCGTGGAACGCCCGACCAGCCGGGCTTGGTGCTTGCGCTCGAGCCCGGCGGCGCATGCCAAGGCGTCCTTTACCGGCTGCCGTCGCCACTCGCGCTCGACGAGCTGCACTTGCTATGGCGGCGTGAAATGGTGGTGGCCGCATACCATCCGCGCTGGATCCAGGTGCACTCCGGCGATCGTCGCATCACCGCGCTGACGTTCGTCGTTCGACGTGATCACGTCCAATACGCGCGTCTGTCGCATGACGAGGAAACGGCGGTCATCGCGCAGGCATGCGGTGCGTTCGGATCGTCGTGCGACTACTTGATGCGTACCCGCGCCGCATTGGCATCGCACGGCATTGTCGATCGCTATCTGGAGCAGCTTGCGCGTGACGTGCAGCGGCGGCAGCTTGCCTGTGCCGCGCCGGCTGTCGCCGACGTCAAGTAATTGCGGCGCTCGATGTTTCAGACCGCGACGTGGCGGCCGCCGTCGACGTTCAGCGTGTCGCCGGTCACATACAACGCGTCTGCGAGCAGAAATTTGACCGCGGCGGCAATGTCATCCGGCCGGCCTTCGCGGCGCAGCGGCGTGTGCGAAATGATCCGTTGCCGCGACACTTCGTTGAACGCCTCGTCATCGGGCCACAGGATCGGTCCCGGCGCGACGGCGTTGACGCGCACTTCGGGGGCAAGCTCGCGTGCGAGCGAGCGCGTCAAACCGACGAGCGCAGCCTTGGCGATCGAGTAGACGACGTAATTCTTGAGCGGCCGCTCGGCATGGATGTCTGTAATGTTAACGATTGCGCCTTGCGCTTTGCGAAGCGCCGGGGCCGCGGCTTGCGAAAGGAACAGCGGCGCCTGAACGTTCGTGCCGAGCAGATCGTTCCACCCCGCGACCGTGATCTCGCCGACCGGCGTCTGAAAAAACGACGACGCATTGTTGACCAGTCCGTCGAGGCGTCCGAATGTCTGCAGCGTTTGCTCGACCAGCGATGGCAGCTTCGCGACGTCGAGCAGATCGGCCTGGATCAGTGCGACGGAGTTCGCGCGTTGATGGTTGAGCTCCGCTTGCAGCAAACGCGCTTCGCCCGCGGACGAGCGGTAGTGCAGCATCAGATTGGCGCCGGCAACGTGCAATCGCCGGCAGATCGCGGCGCCGACACGTTTGCCCCCACCGGTGATCAACACCACCTTGCCCTGCACGTGGTCCTTTAGTCGGCTCGCCGGATAGACTCGCGGCAATCTAGCATATCGAGCGTGCCGCCGTCGAACGCGTCGGTCCTTGTCCTACACTCGCTGCAACCGATGAATCCTTCGCTGCCCGAACCGGATGCCAGCGCGCGCGCGCACAGCGCCCGCGTGCATGACGCCATTGCGAATGCGATCGACGCGGTCGGCGGATTCTTGCCGTTTGATCGCTACATGCAGATCGCGCTGTACGCGCCGGGACTCGGCTACTACGTCGCAGGCGCGCGGAAGTTCGGCGCAGGCGGCGACTTCGTCACCGCCCCGGAAATGACCGCATTGTTTGGCGCGACTATTGGCGTGCAAATCGCGGCAATCCTCGAGGCGACGCCGGACCGTCAAATCGTCGAGCTCGGCGCCGGTAGCGGAAACCTTGCAGCCGATCTTCTGACGATGCTCGCGGCGAGCGGTACGCCCCCCGCGCGCTATCAAATCATCGAAGTCAGCGCGGAGCTTCGCGAGCGGCAACGCACAACACTCGAGCGGCTGGCGCCTTCGGAGCTGTCTCGGGTCGAATGGTTGACGGAAATTCCCGCCACCATCGCCGGCGCCGTCGTCATGAATGAGGTGCTCGATGCGATACCGCCGGACGTCATCGCACGACGCGGGGGCGCGTGGTTCGAGCGCGGCGTGACGCGCCACGGCGATCAATTCGACTGGATCGAGCGGCCATTGCGCGATGAGCGCTTGATGACGCGCGCGGCCGCGCGCTTTCCCGCCGACGTTGACTACCTGAGCGAAATCAATCCCGCCGCGGAAGCGCTGGTCGAACTGATCGGCCGGCGACTCGCGTTCGGCGCGATGCTGATCGTCGACTACGGCTTTTCACGCGCCGAGTATTACCATCGCGAGCGAAGCGAAGGCACGCTGATGGGACACTATCGCCACCGTGCGCACACCGATCCGTTTCTATGGCCCGGTCTCTCCGATTTGACAGCGCATGTCGACTTCACGGCGATCGCCGAAGCGGGCGAGCGCGCAGGACTCTCCGTCGCGGGATTCGCGTCGCAAGCGTCGTTCCTGCTTTCGTGCGGGCTGCTGGATCGATTGCGGGAAGTCGGCCCGACGGATTCGCTTGCCTATCTGCGCGAAGCGTCCGCGGTGCAGACGTTGACGTCGCCCGCCGAAATGGGGGAATCATTCAAGGTCCTGGCGCTGGCACGTGGCGAAGACATTGCGTGGCCCGGATTTGCCTTCGGCGACCGATCACATCGGCTGTGAGTGGCGCGCTTGCGCTTTTCGGCGCCGCATACTAAGTTGTAAGCATTCGAACAATGAGCGCCGCAGGGCCGCCCAACGGCGCGAATTACTCCTCCTCGGGGGGCGCAGCGGCAAAGCTGCAAGCGTGCGGGTCCATTTCCAGGGAGGAAAATCGATGAAACGCTTTTTGACGTTCGTGACGTTGGCGTTCGGCACGGTTGCGCTCGCAAACGCGCAGCAGGTCACGATCCGCTGGAGCGACGTCGTTCCTGCGACCCATCCATCGGTGCAGATGATCGAGAAGATCGCCGCGAACGTGAAGGAAAAATCGCATGAGCGGATCAACATCCAGTCCTTTCCGAACGGACAGCTCGGCAGCTCACGCGACACGATCGACGCGACGGCGAACGGCGTACAGCAAATCGTCACCGAAGGTGCGGCGAACTTCGGCGCCTGGGTGCCGGCGATCTCGATCGTCGAAGCGCCCTACATCTGGCGCGACGCCGCGCATCTCGACCTGGTGATGAACGGTCCGATCGGCGAGCAATTCAATGAAACGCTGATCAAAGGCCGCGGCATGCGCATTCTGGGCACGACGTACTACGGCACTCGCCACATCACGACGTCGAACAAGGAAGTGAAGACGCCGGCCGATATGGTGGGCTTGAAGCTTCGCGTGCCGGAGAACGACGTATTCAAGGCGATGGCGGAAGCGTGGGGTGCGCGGCCCACGCCGATGAACTTCGGCGAGCTCTATCTCGCGCTCAAGCAAAACGTCGTCGACGGGCAGGAAAATCCGTTGCCGACGATCAAGTCAGGCAAATTCGACGAGGTGCAGAAATACCTGATCTTGTCGGGCCACATCATCACGCCGCGGCTTGTCGTCGTGAACGAAGCATTCTGGCAGGGCTTGGCGCCCGCCGACCGCAAGATCATCGCCGAAGCGGTGAAGGCCGGCATCGCGTGGCAAAACGAAGAGCTCGCAAAGCAGGAACGGGCGCTTGTCGATCAGTTCAAAACCGCCGGCATGACGGTGATCACGCCGGACGTCAATGCGTTTCGTGCGCCGGTGCTCGCCAAAGTCCCGAAGCAATTCGAATCGAAGTGGGGCGTCGGAATGTTCGAGAAGATCCAGGCGGTGAAGTAGTCCCGTGCTTCGCCTCGCGCGGGCAGCGACACGCGTAGTCGATGCGCTCGCGATTGCGTCATTCAGCGGCATGTTTCTTTGCGTGCTGGCGCAAGTTGTGCTGCGCTATGTTTTCGATCGTCCGCTCGTCTGGAGCGACGAGCTCGCGCGGTATCTATTCGTTTGGTGCGCATTTCTCGGCTGGATCGTTGCGGCGCGGCGCCGCTCGCATCTGGCGATCGGCGTGCTGGCCGAACGTTGCGGACCTCGTGGACGTGCGCTGTTTGCGCTCGCGGCGTCCGCTGCCGCGTTGATCTTTGCGGCGTTGCTCTTCGCGTACGGCCTCCAGATCACTGCGCGCAACCTCGACGTCGGCACCGTAGCGCTGTTCTTTTCGTTCGGCTTCGTTTATGCGATTGTGCCGCTCGCTGCTTTGGCAGTCGGCATCTATGCGATCGCGGATGCCGTCGCTGCATGGCAAATCGTCCGAGTTGGCGCGCCGCGATGACGACGCTGATGACGGCGATTCTCGCCGCGTGGTTCGTGTCGCTGTTTTTCGGACCGACGCTGTACGCGTTGATGGGTCTTGCAGGGTTTGCGTTTCTCGTGCTCGCCGGCATTCCGGGCATCGTCATTCCGCAAAAGATCGCGATGGCGGCGAACTCGTTCCCGCTGCTCGCGGCGCCGCTGTTCATACTGATGGGCAACGTGATGAATACGGCGGGGATCAGTTACCGCATTTTCGATTTCGCCAAAGCAGTTGTTGGATGGATGCGCGGCGGGCTATGCCAAGCGAACATCATCGGCTCGGTCATCTTCGCCGGCATGAGCGGCTCCGCCGTCGCAGATGCTGCGGGACTGGGAACCGTCGAGATCGCGGCGATGAAAAAGGAAGGTTACGACGCCGAAACCGCCGGGGCGATCACTGCGGCGTCCGCGACGATCGGTCCAATCATTCCACCGTCGCTGCCGATGATCGTTTACGGCGTGGCTGCGGAGACGTCCGTCGGCGCGTTGTTCATCGCGGGCGTGATTCCGGGTTTGTTGATGGCCGCGGCGTTGATGATCATGGTGCGAAGCCTCTCGATTCGGAAGAACATGCCGCGCCATCCCTTCGAAGGCTGGCGCGTGCTGTGGCGATCGTTTCGCCGCGCATTCTGGGCGATCATGGCGCCGTTTCTATTGATCGGCGGCATGTTCTCCGGCGTTTTCACGCCGACGGAAGCGGCCGCGGTGGCGGTTGTCTACGCGTTGGTGCTCGGCTTGTTCGTCTATCGGGAATTCACCTGGCGAGATTTGCCGAAGCTGATTCTCGATACCGTTGAAACGACGGGCGTCGTCATGGCGTTGGTCATGACGGCAACGCTTCTGGGCTATTGCCTCACCGTGGCGCGCATCCCGCAGGATTTTGGCGGATGGCTCACCGCGCTGTCGACAAACCCATTGGTCTTTCTGTTGATCGTCAACGTTCTGCTGCTCGTGGTCGGTTGTTTCATGGAAGCGCTCGCGGCAATGCTCGTGCTGATCCCCATTCTCGTTCCGACAGCG
>DASPYC010000435.1:0-2764 GCA_035636955.1 Casimicrobiaceae bacterium | reverse complement strand
CGTTCTTCGCCACGAACCCGGATTCGAGCGACTGCGCGATCGGGTGAAAGAGATCGCGGGCTTGCTCGAAGAGAAATCGACGATTCCGATGGTGCGCGAGCAGATGGAGTTGATCGAGGACGTGCAGAGCGACGAATGGTGCGAAGACGTCACGATTCCCATGCTCGAGCGCGTCCGCAGGCGTTTGCGCGGGCTGGTGCAATTCATCGACAAGCAGCAGAGAAGGATCGTCTACACTGATTTCGAGGACATCCTTGGTGCGGAGCTGGGCGTTCAGTTGCCTGGTTTCCATATCGGCACCGATTTCGAGAAATTCCGCGCCAAGGCCCAGGCTTTTCTTCGTGCGCACCTCGACCACATCGCGATCCACAAGCTGCGCATGAACAGGTCTTTGACCGGCGCCGACCTGGCCGAGCTCGAGCGCATGCTCATGGAAAACGGCGTCGGCAGCAGCGACGACATCGAGCGCGCGAAGGAAGAATCGCACGGCTTGGGTTTGTTCGTTCGCTCGTTGGTGGGCATGGATCGCGAGGCGGCCAAGGCGGTGCTGGCCGATTTTTTGGCCGACAAGACGCTCGGCGCGAACCAGATCGAGTTCCTCAACCTGATCGTCGATCATCTGACCGAACGCGACATCCTCCTTCCCGCTGTTCTCTACGAATCGCCATTTACCGACGTTTCACCGACGGGTCCGGATGCGATTTTCGAGTTCGACCAGGTCGAGAGACTGTTTGACACATTGCGCGCCGTCACGGCTTCCGCCGCAGCGGCCTGACCACAATGAACGCTGGATCTCAGTCTTCCAGCGTGAAGCCGACTTTTATCGTCACTTGCCAGTGCGCGATCTTGCCGTTGTCGATATGTCCGCGGGTTTCGATGATTTCAAACCAATGCATGTTGCGAACGGTTTTCGCCGCTTTGGCGAGCGCGGTCGCAACGGCATCTTCGATTCCGGTTGTCGACGAACCGGTGAGCTCGAGCTTCTTGTAGACGTGTTCACTCATTGAAAACCTCCAGTCAGAGGCATTGGCGGCATCTTGCGCGGCGCGATGACGCGAACCGTCTTCGCGCGAGATGTTTCGCCGCGCAGCAAAACGATGTTACGTTGCGGCACGCCGAAAACGTCGGCAAGGAAGCGAATCAACTCCGTGTTCGCCTTGCCCTCGATGGGCGGCGCAGCCAATCGCAATTTCAATGAATCGCCGTGCATGCCGGCGAATTCGGATCGCCCCGCACCGGGCTGAACGTGCAGCATCATGACGATCGCGCCGTCGGGATCACGCCGCCAAGTGCGGTTGTTCATCCGATGAACGCCTTCGTCAGCGATGATTCCAGCCACGTGACCGGCAGCAGCAACGCGAGCTGCGCGAGGACGATGACGATCAGCGGCGACAGGTCGAGCGTCCCGCCAATGGGCGGCACGATCCTGCGCACGGGACGCAAGAATGGGAACGTCAACGCGTTCAACAGTCCCGCCAACGGGCCGTCCGGCGCGAACCACGACAGAAGCGCCTGGATGATGACGACGATGATCAGCAGCCATAACGCGGCACGGATGAGCGCGATGATCGCCGCCAACATGAGAAACAGCCCTCCGACGCCTGCAAGCGAGTAGCCGCCGCCGAACGCGAAATAGTAGGCGAGCAGCCACAACACCTGGAACAAATACGTTGCAATCAGCGACGCCCAATCGATCCCTTTGAACCCGGGCAGAATCCTGCGCAGCGGCTTCACGATCCAATCGGTGAGCGCGATGACGGCCTGTCCCGCGGGATTGCGAAACGGCGCGCGCAGTACCTGCATGACGAAGCGCAACAGCAGCGTATACGTCAAAAGCCCGAACACGACGTCGATTATCAATTTGAGGGCCGGCTCGAGCATTCACTTTTCCTTTCCAAATTCGTCGCCCAGCTCCTGCGCCCGTTTCGCCGCGTCTTTCACCGCCGCGATGACGCTCGCCTTCACGCGATTCGCTTCGAGCGTCGCGAGCGCGCGTTCGGTGGTACCGCCTTTCGACGTGACTTGTGCGCGCAGCGCAGCCGGCTCGGCCTCGCTTTTCTGCGCCAGCGCCATGGCACCCGAAAACGTCGCGTAGCTCAATTGACGCGCATCGGCCGCCGAAAAGCCCAACTCCCGCGCAGCCTCCTCGAGCGCCTCCAAGAAATAAAACACATACGCAGGACCGCTGCCGGAAACGCCGGTGACGCCGTCAAGCGCCGCTTCGTCTTCGCACCAGATGATTTCGCCGCCGGCGCGAAGAATGGCCGCCGCCGCCTCGCGCGCATCGGTGTCGACGTCGGGCGCCGCATAAACACCGCTCACACATGCACCGACCAATGCGGGCGTGTTGGGCATCGCCCGCACGATGCGACGATAGCCGCCCAACCAGCGCGACAAGTCGCTCATTCGAATGCCCGCCGCAATTGTCAGCACAACGGGAACACGATCAACGTGAGGCGCGAGCGCGCGCGCCGCTGCCGGCATGTGCTGCGGCTTGACCGCGAACACGACAGCGCTCGCACCGGTGATTATCTCGGCGGCAGCTTTGGCAGAGACGTGAATGCCGGAAAAGCGCGCGCGCAGGGCATCGCGTTGCGAGGACAAAGGCTCGACGACGCCGAAGTCGCCGGCTTTCGCGCCCGCCGCGATTCGTCCGCCGATAAGCGCGGTGGCCATGTTGCCGCCTCCGATGAAGACCGTCCTCGTCGCGTTGGTTTTCACCTCAGCTGATCGCTTTCTCGCGTGGGCCGAAAATCGCGGTCCC
>DASPYC010000434.1:0-4219 GCA_035636955.1 Casimicrobiaceae bacterium | reverse complement strand
GCCGGTGCCAACTGACTGACGCGCGCCGGCGCCGGCGCCGGTCGAGAACGCAAGCGGCATCACGCCGAGAATGAACGCCATCGACGTCATCAGGATCGGGCGGAACCGTAACCGCGCTGCTTCGACCGCCGCCGCTGAAGCGGACATGCCCTGGTGATACATCTCGGAGGCGAACTGCACGATCAGGATCGCGTTCTTCGACGCGAGCCCGAGCAGCGTAACGAGCCCGATCTGGAAATAGACATCGTTGGTGAGTCGCGCAATCTGCACGGCCATCAATGCCCCGAACATTCCGAACGGCAACGCCAGCAGCACCGATAGCGGCAACGACCACTTCTCGTACTGCGCAGCGAGAATCAGGAACACCATGATCACCGCGAGACCGAGCGCGAACGTCGACGCGCCGCTTGAGCGTTTCTCCTGAAACGAAGTGCCGCCCCAGTCGAAGCTGAAGTCGGCGGGCAGCACTTCTTTCGCGATTTCCTCGACCCGCGTGATCGCCTGACCCGAGCTCACGCCCGGCGCCGCCTGACCGATGATCTTCACCGCCGGGAGGTCATTGAAGCGATCGAGCGAGTCGGGGCCGGACGTGTAGCGCACGGTCGCGAGCGACGACAGCGGAATCATCGCGCCGGTCTGCGAGCGCACGTAGACCGCGCCGATATCGTCGGGACGGTTACGGTACGGCGCATCGGCCGACATCAGCACTTGCCATGTGCGGCCGTATTTGTTGAAGTCGTTGACGTAGTAGCTACCGAGCGTCGCGGCGAGCGAGGTGAACACGTCGTCGATCGGCACGCCGAGCTTCTTCGCCTTCTCGCGGTCGACGTCGACAGTGAGCTGCGGCACCGTCGCGCGCCACAATGTCTGCGCGCCCCCGAGCATCGGGTCGCGATTGGCGCGTGCAAGAAACGCATTCTTCACTTCGTCCAGGCGCTTCGCGCCACCGGTGCCGCGATTCTGAATGTAGAACTCGAAGCCGCCGGCAGTGCCGAGGCCGAAAATAGCGGGCGGATTGAACGCCAGCACCAGCGCCTCTTTAATGCCCGCGGTCTTGCCGAACAGCTCGCCCACCAACTGCGCCGCAGTCACCTCGCGCTCGTCCCAATGCTTTTGCGTGACGAAGATCGTCGCGGCGTTGTTGCGATAGCCGCCGCCGATGAAATCGAAGCCGGTGAAGGCGATGATGTCCGCGTTGGCTGAATTGGAACGGATCGCCTGCTCGACCTGGTTGACGACCTTGAAAGTACGCTCGAGCGTCGAGCCGTCGGGCAGGATCACCGCGCTGATGTAGTAACCCTGATCCTCGTCGGGGACGAGGCTTCCGGGCGTCACGCGCCATAGGTAGACCGCGATGGCGACCATGCCGAGAAAGAGCAACGCGCCGATCATCCCACGCCGCAGCATCCATGCCACGCCGCCCGTGTAGCCGCCGCGCACGTGGTCGAACGCCGTGTTGAAGGCGCGGAAAAACCGTCCGGGCTGATGATGCTCGCGCTTCAGGATCAATACGCACAACGCCGGCGTCAGCGTCAACGCGATCAGGCCGGAGATCACCACCGCAATCGAAATCGTCACCGCGAATTGGCGGTACAGCTCGCCGGTCAGGCCGCCCAGGAACGCGATCGGGATGAACACCGACGTCAAGACCAGCACGATCGCGATGACGGGCCCTGTGACCTCGCGCATCGCCCTGATGGCGGCGCTCCGCGCATCGAGATGCTCTTCACGCATATGCCGCTCGACGTTCTCCAGCACGACGATCGCGTCGTCGACGACGATCCCGATCGACAGCACTATGCCGAATAACGTCAGCGTATTGATCGAATAGTCGAGCAGATAGAGTCCCGCGAACGTGCCGGTCAGCGAAATCGGCACGGCAACGGTCGGGATGATCGTCGCGCGCCAGTTTTGCAGGAACAGGAAGACGACGAGGATGACGAGAACGATCGCGACGCCCAATGTTTTCAGCACCTCGCGAATCGACACTTCCACAAAGCGCGTCGTGTCGTAGGGAATCGAGTACGTAAGCCCTTCGGGAAAGCGCGTCGCCAACTCCTGCATCGTGCCCTTGACGGTTTTCGCGATGGCGAGCGCGTTCGCGCCGGGCGAAAGAAAGATGCCGACCAGTGTCGCCGGCTTGCCGTTCACGCGCCCCATGAAGTCGTAGTCTTTGGAGCCCAGCTCGACGCGTGCGACATCGGAGAGCCGAACGGTCGAGCCATCTGGATTCGCGCGAACGATGATCTGCTCGAATTCCTTCGGATCGGAAAAACGCCCGCGCGCGGTGATCGTGTAGACCAGGTCCTGTGGTGTCGTCAGCGGCGCCTGACCGACTTTGCCGGCCGCAAACTGCGCATTTTGCTCGTTGACCGCCGCGATCACGTCGATCGGCGACATCCGCAACTGCGCGAGGCGATCGGGCTTCAGCCAGATGCGCATCGCATAGTCGTGCGCGCCGAAAATCTGTACGTTCGTCGTGCCCGGAAGACGCTTCAACTGGTCGAGGACGTTGATCGTCACGTAGTTCGATATGAACAGGTCGTCCAATTTGTTGTCGGGCGCGTAGAACGCGATCACCTGCAAAAACGCCGACGATCCGCGCTCGACGATCACGCCCTGCCGGCGCACTTCCAGCGGCAGCCGCGCCTCGATCTGCTTCTCGCGGTTGCTGACGTTGATCGCCGCCTCGTCGACGTTGGTGCCGATCTCGAACGTCACCTGGATCTGGGTGACGCCTTGCGACGACGAGTTCGAGCTCATATAGAGCATGTGCGGCACGCCGTTGATTGCATTCTCGAGCGGCGACGCGACCGTCTGCTCAAGCACTTCGGCGGACGCACCGGGATAGGTGGCGGTCACGGTGACGACCGGCGGCGCGATTTCCGGATATTGCGCGATTGGCAAGTTGCGCATCGCGGACAAGCCCGCGAGCACGAGGAATATCGAGATCACCGCCGCGAAGATCGGGCGGTCGATAAAGAAGCGCGAGAACATGAGTGGTTATCCTCGCGCTATTTTTTGGGGGCGTCGGCGGGCGGTGCCGGCGTTGCGGGACCCTTTTGCACCGGCTCTTTCGAGGGCGGCTGGGCAGGCGCATTCGTGATAGCGCCGGCAGCGGGCGCAGGCACCGTAGCCGCGAGCTTGATCTGGCCGCCCGGCATCAGCTTCGCGATGCCATCGACGATCACGTGATCGCCGGGTGCCAGGCCCGACTCGACGATCCATAAATTGGGACCCTCGCCGGTGACCCATTCGCCGAGAACGACGGGTTTGGGCATCGCAACGTCCTTGCCATCCTTGTCCTTCCCTGCGACGTAGACAAACTTGCCCTGCGGTCCGTCCAGCACCGCGGCCTGGGGAACGGTGATGGCATTGAGCCGCATCGGGCCATTGAGCGTTACGCGAACGAATTGTCCCGACTTGAGCACGTTATCGGCGTTGGCGAACTCCGCACGCGTTTCGTAGGTCCCCGTCGCGGTATTGATGCGCGTGTCGGCGAAGTTGATGTGGCCCTTGCGCGGCAGCGTGGAGCCGTCGGCGAGCTTCACCGCGACATCCATGGCTTCGTCCTTCGGCCAAGCGAGCTTTTTCTCGGCCACGGCGCGTTCGATCCTGAGCTTCTCGTTCTCGGAAATGTTGAACTGGATCCAGATCGGGTCGGTTTGCGAGATCGTCGTCAATAGGCTGTCGCTGCCGACGGTCACCAAGCTGCCTTCGGATTTGGTCGCGCGGCTCGAAAGACCCGTGATGGGGGCGATCACTCGCGTGTAGCCGAGATTCAGGCGCGCCGTGCGCAAGTTTGCCTCGGCGGCTTTCACCGCCGCGTCCGCGAGCTCGCTGGTCGAAACGGCATCGTCGTACTCCTTCTGACCGACCGCCTTCCTCTCCACTAGCGGCTTCAACCGAGCCGCTTCGCGCTGCGCTTGCGCGCGCTGCGCCTGCGCGCGTGCCAGCTCGGCTTCGACGCTTGCGGCCGCCGCTTCGTATGGCTTGGGGTCGATAACGAAAAGCGTCTGACCGCCTTTGACCGGCGCGCCTTCCTTGAAGAGGCGCTTTTCGAGAATGCCGCCGACCGGGCGCGCACTTCGACTTCCTTCGATCCGAGCGCTTGTCCAACGTACTCGAACGTAACCGGAATCGACTTGGCTTCGACGGTCATCAAGGTGACGTCCGCAGGCGGGAAGCCATGAAAACCGCCCTGCTGAGGCGCCGGGCC
>DASPYC010000433.1:0-9782 GCA_035636955.1 Casimicrobiaceae bacterium | reverse complement strand
CGAGGAGATTGCGCGCACCGCGGATACATTCGTATCGTGTTATCCGAACGCGGGCTTGCCCAACCCGATGTCCGACACGGGCTACGACGAGACACCCGAGCAGACTTCCCGGATGCTCAAGGATTTCGCGCAAAGCGGCTTCGTCAATATCGTCGGCGGGTGCTGCGGCACGACGCCCGCGCACATCCGCGCGATTGCCGAGGCGGTGCGGGACATTCCGCCGCGCGCGATCGAAGACACCGAAGTAGGGTCAGAGACAACTTATTCTCGCGATTACCAGAGCGACCACGTTGCCGGTTAAGTCGTCTCCGACCCCCATGCGTCTCGCCGGCCTCGAGCCGCTCGCCATCGGCGACGACTCGCTGTTCGTCAATATCGGCGAGCGGACCAACGTCACCGGCTCCAAAGTGTTTTCACGCTTGATCCTGTCCGGCGATTTCGCCGGCGCTGTCGAAGTCGCGCGCTCCCAAGTGCAAAACGGCGCGCAGATGATCGACGTCAACATGGACGAGGCGATGCTCGATTCGAAAGCGGCAATGACGCGCTTCCTGAATCTCATCGCCGCGGAGCCCGATATCGCGCGCGTCCCCGTGATGATCGATTCGTCGAAATGGGACGTGATCGAAGCGGGATTGAAATGCGTGCAAGGGAAGTCCATCGTCAATTCGATCTCGCTCAAGGAAGGCGAAGCGGCGTTCCTCCATCAGGCGAGGCTGGTGCGCCGCTATGGCGCGGCCGTCATCGTGATGGCGTTCGACGAGAAAGGACAGGCCGACACGCTCGAGCGCAAGACGCGCATCGCGCAGCGCAGCTACGATCTGCTCGTCGACCGCGTGGGCTTTCCGCCCGAAGACATCGTGATCGATCCGAACATCTTCGCCATCGCGACGGGCATCGAGGAGCACGACAACTACGCGGTCGATTTCATTGCGGCGACGCGCTGGATCAAGGCACATCTGCCGAACGCGAAGGTGTCGGGCGGCGTTTCGAATGTGAGCTTCAGCTTCCGCGGCAACGATCCCGTGCGCGAGGCGATCCATACCGTCTTCCTCTATCACGCGATCAAGGCCGGCTTGACGATGGGGATCGTCAATCCGGGTCAGCTTGGCGTGTATGACGAACTCGACCCGACGCTTCGCGAGCTGGTCGAGGACGTCGTCTTGAATCGGCGTCCGGCAAGCGCGCCGAGTTCGACGGAGAAGCTCGTCACGTTTGCAGAGTCCTACAAATCTGCCGGCCGCAAGCCGGAAGAAGATCTCGCGTGGCGCGACGCGAGCGTCGAGGAGCGGCTGACGCACGCGCTCGTCAAGGGCATCGCGAATTTCATCGTCGCCGATACGGAGGAGGCGCGGCTCGCGATCGCCGCGCGCGGCGGCAAGCCGATCGAAGTGATCGAAGGGCCGCTGATGGCGGGCATGAACGTCGTTGGCGATCTGTTCGGCGCCGGCAAGATGTTCTTGCCGCAGGTCGTGAAAAGTGCGCGGGTGATGAAACAGGCCGTCGCGCATCTCATTCCGTTCATCGAAGAAGAAAAGAAGCGGACCGGCGTCGGCGGCAAGCCGAAAGGCCGGATCGTGATGGCGACGGTCAAAGGCGACGTTCACGACATCGGCAAGAACATCGTCGGCGTCGTCCTTCAGTGCAACAACTTCGACGTCATCGACCTCGGCGTGATGGTTCCGGCACAAAAGATTCTCGCGACCGCGCGCGACAATAACGCCGACGCGATCGGACTATCGGGTCTGATCACGCCATCGCTCGAAGAGATGGCGCATGTGGCGAGCGAAATGCAGCGCGAAGGATTCACGCTGCCGCTGTTGATCGGCGGCGCCACGACGTCGCGCGTGCACACGGCGGTCAAGATTGCACCCCACTACAAGGGCGTCACCGTTTATGTGCCGGACGCTTCGCGCGCGGTCGGCGTCACGACGAGCCTTCTCTCCGCCGAGCAACGCGATTCGTATGTCGCCGACGTGGCTGCCGATTACGAAAAGATTCGCATCCAGCATGCCGGGAAAAAGGGTCCGACGCTGATAGCGCTCGCGGGCGCGCGCGCCAATGCGTTTCATGCCGATTGGTCGCGTTATCTTCCACCCGCGCCGACGTTCATCGGCCGGCGTCCATTTCGCAACGTCGATTTGTGCTTGCTCGTGCCGTTCATCGATTGGGGTCCGTTTTTTCAGGCCTGGGAACTTGCCGGCACGTATCCCGCGATACTCGACGATCCGGTTGTCGGTGAGGCGGCGCGCACGTTATTCGCCGAAGCGCAAGAGATGCTGGCGCGCGTCGTTGACGGCCGCTGGATAACGGCGAGCGGCGTGATCGGATTCTGGCCGGCAAATGCCGACGGTGACGATATCGTGCTGTGGGCCGCGGAGAAGCGCGACGCACCGGCGCTCATCTGGCGTAACCTGCGCCAGCAAAACGCGCGGCCGGAGGGCAAGCCGAATTACTGCCTCGCGGATTTCGTCGCGCCAACGGGAAGCGGCATCGCCGACTACGTCGGCGCATTTGCGGTCACGGCCGGCGGCGGCATCGAGAAAAAAGTCGCCGAGTTCGAGGCGAGGCGTGACGACTATTCGGCACTGATGCTGAAAGCGCTGGCGGACCGCTTCGCCGAGGCGTTCGCCGAGTGGCTGCACATGCGCGTCCGCCGTGACTTGTGGCGTTACGCACCCGACGAGAGCCTCGACAACATGGCGCTGATTCGCGAGGAATATCGCGGCATTCGGCCTGCGCCCGGCTATCCGGCGTGTCCGGACCATGCGGTAAAGGCTCCGCTGTTCGATCTTCTCGATGCGCAGCGAATTGGGATGACCGTCACCGAAAATTTCGCGATGCTGCCGGCCGCATCGGTGTCGGGCTTTTATCTCGCAAGTCCGGATGCTCGTTACTTTGCCGTGGGCAAGATCGGCGACGATCAGCTCGCGGACTTCGCGACACGATCCGGACTAGCGATCGATGTCGCGCGACGCAGGCTCGCCCCCAATCTGTGACGTCACCCTACGGGAAGCGCGAACCCGTGCGGCAGCAATGTCGTTACGGTGAAACTGCCGCGCTCCGCGCTGTCGCACGCACATAGCACTTCGGCATTGCGGGCAAACTCCATCAATACCTGACGACACGCGCCGCACGGCGTGGCATACATCGGTGTCGGCGTGTACACGGCGACGGCGACAATATCGCGCGCTCCGGCTGCGACGGCGTGAAAGACGGCGTTGCGCTCCGCGCACACGGCGAGACCATAGCTTGCGTTCTCGACGTTGCATCCTGCGAACACGCGGCCATCGGCGGTGCGCACAGCGGCGCCGACCGCGAAGCTGCTGTACGGACAATAGGCTTGTGCACTCGCTGCTTTCGCGGCCGCTATTAGCGCGCGCCATCCGCTGTCGTCCATCTCTTCTCCGGCTTCGACGCTGCGCTAGTTTACGCGGCGCAGCCGCTGGCATGTTGCGAGGCGGTTTGCACCACTGTAGGTAATTTTCGGACGGATCAAATCTCGCAGACCGGGCGCGGAAAAACTGCACCATCGCGAGAAGAACCTACCCTTCGCGCACGTAAGAGTTACATGAAGCATGCGCACGCGCCGGTTGCCGCATGGATTGATTCGTGCGGTCTGCATGCGTACGCCGAGCGACGTCCTTATGGCATAGAAACTGCGTAGATTCCGATCACGGCCATTCGATTCCGACTGCAAGGAGGGAAAACGAACATGTCGATTACCACCATCCTTCTGATCATTCTCGTACTTATTCTGATCGGCGCGCTGCCGACATGGCCCTACAGCTCCGCATGGGGCTATACGCCGAGCGGGGTTCTTGGCGCCATCGTCATCGTGATGCTCGTGCTGTTGCTGCTCGGAAGAATCTAGGTATCTGGATGCGCCAACGGGATGTTCGGTGGCGTCTAGCCGCCGCGGTAAGTTTGGATCAGCGACGTGAATGACCTTAGGCGATTCGATCAGCGTCGTCGTCTATTTCTCAAGACCGCCGCAGGTGCCGGTCTTGCTGGCTTTACCGGCTATTGGCCGCGCGCAAGCGGGCAGGTGCTTGTCGATCCATGGGATCAGGCCGATGACATCCTCTCGCGCATCAGACCGCCCAATATTCCGAACAGCGCCTTCCCAATCACGCGCTTCGGCGCCGTCGGCGATGGCGTGACAGATTGCACCGCTGCAATCTCGACAGCGATTGCGGCATGTGTGGCGAGCGGCGGCGGTCGGGTGCTTATACCCGAGGGGACGTTCTTGACCGGCGCCATTCGTCTGCGCAGCCGCGTCGATCTACACCTGGTCGAAGGCGCGACGCTTAAGTTCAGCACCGATCCGCGCCAATATCCGAACGTGTTGACGCGCTGGGAAGGCAATGATTTGTACAACTACTCGCCGCTCATCTATGCGTTTCGCGAGACGGACATCGCGGTCACCGGCTCGGGTATGTTGGACGGGCAGGCCGGCACGTTTCCGAATGCGCAGGGCGTTCCGATGGCTTGGTGGTCGTTCACGGGACCCGCGGGTGCGGACAGCCTGCGCCTCAAGCAACAGGGCGCTGTCCCGGTTCCGCTTGGGACTGCAGTCACGCCGATCGAGGCGCGCGTCTACGGGATCGAGCCGAACGGCACGCAACATTATTTGCGTCCGCCGCTGATCGGGCCGTATGGTTGCGAGAACGTGCTGATCGAAGGCGTGACGCTCTTGCGCTCGCCGTTCTGGCAAATGCATCCGCTGCTGTGCAAGAACGTTATCGTCCGGGACGTCACGGCGTCGAGCCTCGGGCCCAACAACGACGGCTGCAATCCGGAATCGTGCACCGACGTGTTGATCGAGGATTGTCTGTTCGACACCGGCGATGACTGCATTGCGATCAAGGCCGGACGCGGTTATGACGCGATGGTCGACAACGGCGTAGCGTCGCGACTCGGTGCAGTGCCGCCATGGGTCAGCTACCCGACCACGTGCCGCAATCTCGTGATCCGCGGTTGCACGATGCTGAGCGGACACGGCGGCGTGACGCTCGGCAGCGAGATGTCGGGCGGTGTCGACCACGTGTTCGCCGAGAACCTCAATATGCTGAGCAACACGCTCGACATCGCGCTGCGGTTCAAGACCAACATTTGGCGAGGTGGCTTCATGACCAACTACTACGCGCGCAACATCAACGTTCCGAACGGCGTGCCGGGGAGCAACGGCGTCATCACGATCGATTATTTCTATTCTGCGAGCGCGGCCGACCGCCCGCAGGATTCCGGGCCATTCAAGCCGTTCACCGACAACATCAACGTGTCGAATCTGAATGTTGGCGGCGGCGGAAGTCGGTGGATTTTCAATCTGCGCGGCTATTCCGCGGTTACCACGCCCTGCGGCCCGGGTAAGCCATGCGCGGCGGGACCCGACAGCAAACTGATCGACGATCCGATCGGAAGGATTTCGGTTTCCGACTCGACGTTCAAAGTCGCGACGTCGACGACATCGACATTCCCGTTCGGCGATCAGATTCAGGCCGTGGAGTCTGTCACGCTGAAAAATGTCGTGCGTAACGGCACGAAGCTGCCCGACGGAACGTACTCCGCGCCGTAGGACGCCGGCCCGTCAGGCAACCCACATCAATCGAGCGGCCCCAGAAAATCGAGCTTACCGATCTCGACGCCGTTGTGCCGCAGAATGTCGTACGCCGTCGTGACGTGGAAGTACAGATTAGGCACGACGAACTGCTGCAAATAATTGGCGCCGGTGAAAGTCTTCGGCTGCCCGCGCAGCTTCCGCGTGACCTGCCGCGTCTCGGCGCCGTCGAATTGATTGGCCTTGCACGATTTCAGGTATTCAATCGTGCGATCCACGCGCGCAATCAATTCGGCAAACGTTTTCTCGTTGTCTTCCCATGACTGAGGTTCGCTTCCGGTGAGACGATCGGCGCCGCCGCGGGCCATATCCGCCGCGATCTGCACTTGCGCCGTCAAGGGCAGCATGTCGGGATAAAGGCGCGCTTGCAATAGCACCGCTTCGTCGATCTTTTTCGCCTGTGCGTGTGCGGCACCTTTGTCTAGAATCGCCTTCAAGCTGGTCAGCGACTTGACGAAGACGGGAACCGAGGACTGAAACATCGACAGCGTCATGGCGGGATCCTCCATATCGTTTTTTGGGAAGCCGGATTGTAGCAATCCTTGCGACGTGTCATCCCGAGCGGTGCGAGGGACCTAGTTGTTTTTGCGCGACAACTGCAGTTTCAGCTCGAACGTTTGCCCGACAAGGTCTTTCCCGAAGTTGTGATGACGCTCCTCACGGATGAGCTCGAAGCCCTCTTTCTCATAGATGTGGCGCGCGGCGTCGAGCCCGGCGTTGGTCCACAGCATGATCTTGCGGTAATCGGCTACACGAGCGAACGCGATGCATTCGGCGACGAGATGACGGCCGATTCCCAAGCCGCGCGCCGACGGTTCCACGCTCAATAAGCGCAATTGCGCGACAGTCGGCGACCGGCGAACCAGAAACACCGAACCAACGTTGTGGCCGTTGCGCTCGGCGATCCAGCAGTGCTCATGCGTTGGATCGAACTGTTTGAGGAATTTCGCGGCGATCTCGGCGACCAGCGCCTCGAACGTATCGTCCCAACCGTATTCTTGCGCATAGAGCGCGCCGTGGCGCGAGATGACCCAGCCGATGTCGCCGGGACGGTGACTGCGCAGGATGTAGGGCGCGGTGGAGCGCGAAGGCGTTGCTTCAGGACCTCCGCCGTCAAGGAGCATTTCGATCGCGCCCATCGCATCGACGAGGCGGTGTTGCGCATCCGAGGGCAACGGCGCAAGCAGCGCCCCGATTTCGTCGTGCGAGGCACGGTCGAGCGGCGCGAAGGCCTTGCGTCCGGCCGCCGTCAGCGACAAATGCAGTTGGCGGCCGTCGTTTTTTGAACGCATCTTGCGGATCAGCGCATTCGCCTCGAATTGGCGCAAGATCCGTGACAGATAACCTGCATCGATCGTCAACGTTCGCGCGAGATCCGTCGCGGTGACCGGGTGCGTCGCATGGGCGAGCTCGTAGAGCACGCGAACTTCGGCGAGCGAGTAGACGCTATCGTAGAGACCTTCGCGGAGAACCCCGATCCGCTGCGTATAGAAGCGGTTGAAGCGGCGAACCGCATCGATGCATGAACGTGCAGCCGGCGGTGCGCTCGCGGGCGCATTGGACCGGCGCTGTCCTGCGAGTCGAACGCGCTCCATCCCGTGATTTTCACCAATTAGTTGACAAAGTCAAGTAATTGGCCTGGACGATCGCATGGGGGGAGCGGTCATCCACTGACAGGGGTTAGCGAATCGCTACTGCAGCAGCAGGTACAGGACGCCGGCGGCGAGCAGCCATTTCGTCGCGTAGTAGGCGAACTTGCTTTTCTTCTTGAGCGCCTTGCCGGGCAGGCGCAAGTAATACGCGACGCTGAAAATGCGGTTCAAGACGCCGATCTGGTCGCCAGGCGCGTTTTCCGTCTGGCTCGCGCGGATCGCCGTGGCTTCGAACCAATGATTGATCTTCGCCATGATGCGGCTCTTGAGTGGTCGCTCGACGTCGCAGAACAGAATGAGCCGTGTCACGTCCGACTTGTTCTCCGCCCAATGGATGAACGTTTCGTCGAACATCACCGCTTCGCCGTCGCGCCAATAGTAGGGCTCACCGTCGACCCAGATCTTGCAGCTGTCCGAATTCGGCGTCACGAGTCCGAGGTGATAGCGAAGCGAGCCGGCGAACGGATCGCGATGCTTGCCGAGATCGCCGCCGGGTGGCAGCAACGCGAACATCGCGCCATTGACGTTCTTGATCGACTGTACGAGCGCGACGGTCTTCGGGCACAACGCTTGCGCGGAGGGCAGCGGCGCGTCGTACCATTTGACGTAGAAGCGCTTCCAGCCGCGGCGGAAGAACGAGTTGAAGCCGAGGTCGGTGTAGCCTGCCGCCGCACGGATGTGCCCTTCGTCGAACAGCTTGAGCGCTTCGTCGCGGATGATTTTCCAGTTCTCGGTGAGCGGTTTGAGCTCGGGGAACTGGCCCACGTCGACGTACGGCTTGTTCGGCACCGCCGAGAACATGTACATCAGCGCGTTGTACGGCGCCATGAACGTCGAATGATCGGTGAGCTGGCGATAGAACCGATGGCGGACGCGGCCGCGCAAATGCACGTACATCATCGACGCGAAGAACACGTACAGAACGATGAACTTCGGCGCGAGCCAATCGATTGTGGCGAGCTCTGCGAACATAACTCGATATTTTAGCCGATCGTCCCCTCTAGCGTCCCGCCGACTTCCACCGGCGATGGACCCAATACCACTGTTCGGGATGCCTCAGGACCAGCCGCTCGAGCGCCGCATTGAACGCGCGGGTCGTCCCGTGGATCGCTTCGTTGGTGTTTTCGTGGTCGGAAAGCGAAAGCGGATCTTCGAAGCGCAGCACGTGCCGGCCGTCCGGCTCGCGCCAACTGGCAGCCGGCAAGACGGGCGCGCCGGTAGCGAGCGCAATGATCGCGAGACTCTTGAACGTTCCCGCCGGATGGCCGAAGAACTCGACGTCGATGCCGTCGGGACGATGCGCGTATTGATCGAACGGAAACACGATGACATCGCCGGCTTCCAGGCGTTCGACGATCCGGTCGAGCGAGCCGCGCTTGCCCATGACGCCGAAGCCCGCGCGATTGAACCGCTGTGTCACGAGTTGGTCGAGCCAGCGCGGCTTGATCGGCCGCCGCACGAAATGAAAGCGGCCGTGCACCTCCGGATAGTTTTGAATGCCGGCGACCGTCGCGACCTCCCAGTTACCGAAGTGCCCGGTGAGGATCAGCACACCTTTGCCCTTGCGGAAAGCCGTGACGAATGCGTCCAGGTTCTCGACGCGCACGAGCGCGCGTCTCCGTTGCGCCGAGAGCCAGCGAAACTTGAAGAATTCGATTCCAAGCTGTGCCAGATGCGCGTAATGCGCTTGCGCCAGCCGTTCGATTTCGCCGGGCGGAACCGCGGCCCCGAAGACTCGCCGAAGATTGTCCAGCACCACGTGGCGTCGAAACGGCACCGCATGGAACAGGATGCGGCCCGATAACGGCACGAACGTCGTCGTCGGAAGCGCGAGCGCGACGGCCGATGCGCTGGTTCGATCATGCGTCAACGAGATCGCGATGCCGGAGATCCGATGACGATCCAGCACGGCCTGCGCTGTCGGATCGCAGACGATTTGCGGCGCACCGTAAGCATCGCGCTCGACGGCAAATTGCGCGGGCTCGATTTGCCCAAGCGCCAGCTCGCGCGGAAACAGCTTGATGCAGGCTTCCTTCGCTGCGTAACGCGCTGCCAGGCTTGCCGCGCGGCCGGGTCCGCTGCCGCTGTCGGCCAACTCCTGCGCCGAGAAGATCTTCGCGAGATCGTCCGCTGGGGATTCGTCGAGCATGCGCTCGATCCTCGCGATCTCGACCGAGTCGATGCCGCAGCGCGTCGGCATCGGCGCTTCGCCTGCGGACATCGGCGTTTCCTACGCGCCGCGGACGATCAATGCTGCGTCGGTGCCCGCGAAGCCGCGGCAAAGCACGAGCGCGACGTTGCTTCGCGGTACCTGCGCTTTTGCGGAAACCGGAAGATCAGCGCAGTCGGGATCGAGCGAGCGCAACGTCGGCACGCCGGGCACGACGCGTTTTTTGAGCGCATGGAGGGCGACGACGGCTTCGACGATGCCTGCGGCAGCAATCAGGTGTCCGATCGACCACTTGAACGCCGCGACCGGCGGGATGGCGCTGCCGAACACCCGCCGCAGCGCA
>DASPYC010000432.1:0-2166 GCA_035636955.1 Casimicrobiaceae bacterium | reverse complement strand
TCCGTCCGCGTTCGGATAATCGATGCGCAGATCGCGTATCCGCTTCAACGGACGCTTCTGTGCAACGACGTTGCGTGCGACCGCGATGGCTGCGTCGAGCGCATCGCCGGATACGACTTCGTCGAACAACGCCGTTTGCGCAAGTTGAGAGGCAGGGACGCTCGCGCCGGAGACGATCATGTTGAGCGCGGGCTCGACGCCGATCGCGCGCGGCAGACGTTGCGTGCCGCCGGCCCCCGGAAGCAGTCCGAGCTTCACCTCGGGCAGCGCGACCGATGCACTCGCCGATGCCACGCGAAAATGACACGCCAGCGCAAGCTCCAGGCCGCCGCCGACGCACGCGCCATTGATCGCGGCGATGACGGGTTTCGTGCTTGCCTCGACAATGCGGATCAGCGTATGCAATGTCGGCTCCGCCGTGGCCTTCGGCGTGTTGAATTCGCGGATATCGGCGCCGCCCGAAAACAGTTTGCCGGCACCGGTCAGCACCAGCGCTGTGACGGCTCCATCGGCGAGCGCGCGATCGATCCCGGCGGCGGCTTCCACGCGCGTATCGAATCCCAGCCCATTGACCGGCGGGTTGTCGAGCGTGATGACGGCGATGGACTCGTGCAATCGATAGTGTGCGGCGATGATGGCGCTCCCTTAGTTTCCTTTCGCGGCTCAGACTTCGAGCCATTCCCGGCGTATCGAATCATTGGCGCGAAGTTCGAGCGCATTGCCCTCGAAGACGATCCGTCCATGCCCCATCACGTAGAGCCGATGGCAAATCGCGAGCGCAATCGTCAATTTCTGTTCGATGATCAGGATCGCGATGCCCCGCGCGGCGATCTTCTCCAGCAATTCGCGGACGAGCGCGACCATCTGGGGTGCGAGCCCTTCGGTGGGTTCGTCGACCATCAGCAGATCAGGATCGCCCATCAGCGAGCGGCAAATCGTCAGCATCTGCTGCTCGCCTCCGGACAATACACCGCCCGGCGCGTCGGCGCGCTCACGCAGCAACGGGAACAGCGCGAACATGTCATCGATCGACCACCGCGTTTTACGCTTGGTCGATTTCACGCCGAGCAGCAGATTCTCATGCACGGTCAGCGTTGGAAAGATAGCGCGGTCCTCCGGCACGTATCCAAGACCTCTGCGAGCGATTTCGTGCGGACGAAGGCCATCGATCCTCTCGCCGTTGAACCGAATCGTTCCGACAGGCGGAACCTCTCCCATAATGGTCTTGACCGTCGTCGAACGGCCGGCGCCGTTGCGCCCGAGCAAGCTCACGATTTCGCCGTCGCCGATGTTAAACGAGACACCTTGCAAGATATGACTCTTGCCGTAGTAGGCATGCAAGTCGTCGACGTCAAGCATGGGCGGCCGAGTCGAGATATGCAGCCTGCACCGCTTTGTTGCCGCGGATATTTTCGGGCGTATCGGTGGCGATGATTTCGCCGTAGACCAGCACGGAAATACGATCGGCCAGATCGAACACGACGCCCATGTCGTGCTCGACGATAACGAGCGTGCGGTCTTGTGATATGGCGCGGATCAGGTCGACGGCGTTGGCCGCTTCGCCCCGGCTCATGCCCGCCGTCGGCTCATCGAGCAGAATGATCTTTGCATTCCCCGCAATCGTGATGCCGATTTCCAGCGCGCGCTGTTCCGCGTAGGTCAACACGCCCGCGAGCACGTCGCGTCGCTCCGTCATTCGAATCTGCTCGAGCGTGCGCTCTGCTTGCGCATTGGCGTCGCGGAGGGTGTCGACGCGGTACCAGAAGCTGTAGCGATAACCGAGCGACCACAACACGCTGCAGCGGATGTTTTCGAAGACGCTCAAACGCGGAAAGATGTTGGTCACCTGAAAGCTTCGCGCGAGACCGCGACGATTGACTTGATAGGGTGGCAAGCTGGAGACATCTTCGCCATTCAAATGTATCGAACCGCTCGTTGGCGCGAAGCGCCCGCTGATCAAGTTGAACAGCGTCGATTTGCCGGCACCGTTGGGGCCTATCATCGCGTGTCGCTCGCCGCGCGCGATGCCAAGCGACACGCCGCGAATGATCGGCGTCGCACCGAAACTCTTGTGGAGGCCGCGCAATTCGAGCGCAGCGGACGTTGCTTCGACTTCAGGGGCTTTGACGATGACGTTCATCGCGCCGTGACCGTGACACCGGCCTC
>DASPYC010000431.1:0-6507 GCA_035636955.1 Casimicrobiaceae bacterium | reverse complement strand
AACGTGATCGCCGTCCATTGCACGTATGATTCCGCGACAAGAAGCGGAACGCCCGGCGCCGACGCGCGCAAAGTCAAAGGCAACATCCATTGGCTTTCGATCGCGCACGCGGTGCCCGCAGAGGTTCGCCTCTACGACCGGCTGTTCGCGGTGCCCTATCCCGGCGCGCGGACGCCGTCGGGCGAGCACAGTGAAACCATCGAGCCGGCGCACGCATTCGTCGTCGCGGGCGACGACGATCCGATGGCGGAAGTCGCCGAACGCGATTTTCTGGACGACCTGAACCCGGCGTCGAAGCGCGTGATCACCGCGCAAGTCGAGCCCGCGCTTGTCGGCGCATTGCCCGAAGATCGCGTGCAATTCGAGCGGCATGGCTATTTTGTCGCCGACATCATCGACCACAATGCGCGCCACCCGGTTTTCAATCGTACGGTAACGCTCAGAGACTCGTGGACTAAGTCGACCACGACAACGTAGCGTCTTGTGCAGCGGCCCCGGCGGGCTAACATTTACGCTTGATCGAGTGACCGGAGTCTCCAATGAAGCGAATCATCCTGTTTCTCATCACCAACCTCGCTGTCGTGTTGGTGCTGTCGATCGTGCTGCGCCTGCTCGGGCTCGATCGCGTCGTGCAAGCGAACGGAATCGACGTCCCTTCGCTGCTCGTATTCTCGTTCGTCGTCGGGTTCGTCGGCGCGATCATCTCGCTCCTGTTGTCGAAGTCGATGGCAAAGTGGTCGACCGGCGCGCAAGTCATCGAGACGCCGCGCGACGAAGCGGAAGCCTGGCTTTTCGATACGATCCGCAAGCTCGCCCAAACAGCCGGTGTCGCGATGCCGGAAATTGCTGTCTACGAAGGCGCGCCCAATGCGTTCGCTACCGGCGCATTCAAGAATTCGGCCCTCGTCGCCGTGTCGACCGGCCTGCTCCAATCGATGAACAAGGAAGAAGTCGAAGCGGTATTGGGCCATGAGCTGTCGCACGTCGCCAATGGCGACATGGTGACGCTCACGCTGATCCAGGGCGTCGTCAATACGTTCGTGATTTTTTTCGCGCGGATCGCCGGCTATATCGTTGACAGAACCGTATTTCGCACCGAGCGCGGGATTGGCCCCGGTTATTACATCACCGTTTTGGTCTGCCAGATCGTGTTTGGAATTCTGGCGTCGGTGGTCGTTGCGTATTTTTCGCGCCGTCGCGAGTTTCGCGCCGACGCCGGTTCCGCCAAGCTTCTCGGTTCGCCGCAGCCGATGGTTCGTGCGCTCGCCCGATTGGGCGGCCTCGAAGCGGGCTCGTTGCCGCCATCGTTTCAAGCATCCGGGATCACCGGTAGTCCGAGCGGCCTGATGGCGCTCCTTGCTTCGCATCCGCCGATCGAAGAACGCATCGCCGCGCTGCAGGCAATGCGCGTGTAGCGCGCTGTGCAGTTCAAGATCGAAGTCCGCGACGACGCCGGCATTTGGAGCGACGTTCGCGGCGCCGACGGCGACATCCTCGTGTTCAGCGACGAAGGCGCAGCGCGTGTCGCGCTGTCCGAGCGTTTTCCGGTGCTGGTGCAAATGGAGAAATACGCGGGCGGCAAGCGCACGCGCGTGATTCGGATTATCGAAGACGAGGACCACTGACGCTAGCACCGGCGCGTCGCAAAGCGCGGGCAAAACAAAACGGCCGGGACACTCTGTCGCCGGCCGTCGTTGGAGAATTTGTCGAGCAGTTACTTCAGATGATTCGAAACGAGTTTTGTCATCTCGAACATCGATACCTTGCTCTTGCCACCAAATACCGCGCGCAGCTTGTCATCAGCGTTGATCAACCGCCTGTTGACAGCATCCTGCAGCTTATTCTTTTTGATGTAGTCCCAGATCTTCTTCGTCACTTCAGTGCGCGGCAGCGGCGAGGTGCCGACCACAGCCCCGAGCGTCGAGGAGGGCGTCATCGCTTTCATGAATGCCGCGTTGGGTTTGCGCTTGGCTCCGGTCTTCTTGGGCGCGGCCTTTTTGGCGGGAGCCTTCTTTGCAGGAGCCTTCTTTGCGGGAGCTTTCTTTGCAGATTTCTTTGCGGCCGGCTTTTTTGCAGCCGGCTTCTTTGCGGCCTTCTTTGAAGCTTTCTTGGCAGTAGCCATGGTTCTCCTTCCTGTCAGTTGATCCGAACGGACGACGTCTCTGCTGTTCGAAGCTGAAGCGATCCCTCCTGTCAGGGGTAGCGCTCCATCGGCGGCGACTATACCGCATTTTTACCTAGAGGGAAGCACCCGATCGAGGTAATTTTCATAGGCACGCGGATCGTGTTGCGGCAGCAATACGCACGCAGTATCCGCGCTGCGAGAGAATGTCGCGCTGGTTGCTGTCATGGAACGCCGGCCGCTGCATCGCACTTGATATCTCGGAAGCCATCATGAAGCGCCTCGTTCGCGCCGTTATCGTCGGCACGCTGTTCCTCGGCTGGAGCAGCTCCATGCAGGGAGCGGATCGCATCGCGCGAGCGTCGCTTTTCGATGCGCATCTGCACTACAACGGGGAGGCACGGGCTCGAGCGTCGGTGGTGCAAACGCTTGCGCAGCTGCAGGCGGCGGGCGTCCGCGCCGTCATCGCAACGAGCACCCCCAATGACGGTACCCATGCGCTTGCGAGGGCTGCTGCCGGCGGTCCCGTCGCGGTGATTCCGTTCCTGCGACCTTATCGAACCGATTCCGACCGCGCCACGTGGTTCAACGATCCGGCGATTGCAGCGTTCGTCGACGACGAGCTCACGCGCGACAGCAGCTATCGCGGCATCGGCGAATTCCACATTCATGGGGGTGCCGATGCGTCGGGCATCGTGATGAAGCACATCGTCGACGTCGCGGTGGCGCGTGACCTCTGGCTGCACGCGCACTGCGACGACGAGGCGCTCGAGGCGATTTTCGCGCATGATGCGCGCGTCAGCGTTATCTGGGCGCATTCGGGGTTCACAACGCCGACGGAAAAGATCGCCGCCTATCTCGGTCGACATCCGACATTGATGGCCGAGCTTTCGTATCGGTCCGATATCGCATCGGGCGCTAAAGTCTCGCCCGCCTGGCGCGAGTTGCTCGCCCAATATCCCGACCGCTTTCTGCTGGGATCGGACACGTGGACCAATGAGCGATGGTCGAGCTACGGTCGAATCGTCGATGACTATCGAGCCTGGCTCGGCGATCTCCCACGCGAAACGGCGGAATATCTCTTGTGGGGTAATGGCGCGCGTATGTTCGGATTGCCACGTTGAAACGAGGGCTCCACATGTATCCCTGGCGGAACCGCGTGCGAGCGACCGCCGGCACGAAGGCGTCGCGTAGGCGGTAAAATGGCGTCGTGTCTGCGAGCTTGCCAAAATCGTGGGCGAAATCGCCCGAATGCGCGAGCGCCGCCTACCGATGTCTTCCCACGTAACGGATCCTGCGCAGCTGCGCGTCGAATATCAGCGCGCGTCGCTTGACGAACGCGACGTCGATCGCGATCCGTTGCGTCAGTTCGCCCGCTGGTTCGAAGAATCCGTCGCGGCGCGGGTGCCCGAGCCCAATGCGATGACGCTCGCGACAGTAGGCGCAGACGGCCGTCCGGCGGCGCGGATCGTGCTGCTGAAAGAGCTCGACACGCGGGGTTTTTGTTTCTACACGAACTACGACAGCCGCAAAGGGCGCGATCTGGCTGCCGATGCGCGCGCCGCGCTGGTGTTCTTCTGGATCGAGCTCGAGCGCCAAGTGCGTGTGGAAGGCGCAACCGAGCGTGTGGCGAGCGCCGAGTCCGATGCGTATTTTGCGCTGCGGCCCCGAATGTCGCGCCTTGGCGCGTGGGCGTCGCCGCAGAGCACGCCGATACCCAATCGTGCGGCTCTCGATGAGCGGTTCGCCGCTATTGCTGCGCGTTATCCCGACGAGCAGGACGTGCCGCGTCCGCCGAATTGGGGTGGTTATCGCCTGCTCCCCGATCGCCTCGAATTCTGGCAGGGACGTCATTCACGCCTGCACGACCGTATCGCCTACCACCGCGATGCCGACCACTGGCTGATCGAGCGCCTCGCGCCATGACGGCGCGTGTCTCGCAATCCTCGTCCCTCGGCGTATTGGTTGGACTGGGCATCGCCAACCACGTTGTCTTGGCGGGCTCGCGCATTGCGGTTTCGCTCGACGCGCTAGACCAGGGCGCGAACACCGCCACCGTCGGTGTGCTGTTGGCTCTTTACGCAGTTCTGCCGATGGTGTTTGCCATTCCCGCGGGCCGCCTGGCGGATCGCATTGGCGTCCGCCGTCCGATGCTCGCCGGATCGTGCGGCCTTGCCGTGGGGGCGGCGCTACCGTCGATCATGCCTGGGCTGCCATCGCTGTTCGTCACGGCCGTACTGATCGGCATTTCCTTCATGATCTTCCAGGTCGGCACACAATATGCGACGGGCGAAATGGGCGGATCGCGCTCGACCGCGCGTAACTTCGGCTTGCTGGCGCTCGGGTTTTCGACGTCGTCGATTGCGGGACCGCTGATCGTCGGCTTCGGTATCGACCATGGCGGCTTTCGTGTGACGTTCGCACTGCTGGGGCTGCTGCCGCTCATCCCGGTGTTCGTTTTGGCGACCGATCGCCTCGCGCTGCCGGGACCGCATCCCGCGCACAAGGCGCTTCCGCTCTCGCACGCACTCGATCTCATCGGGCACGCCGAGCTTCGCCGCGTGTTCGCGATCAACGCGCTGATCTCGATGGCGTGGGAGCTCCATACGATCTTCGTGCCGATCTATGGCAACTCGATCGGCCTTTCCGCCTCGATGATCGGCTTGATTCTCGCGGCGTTTGCGAGCGCGACTTTCGTCGTCCGGCTGGCGATGCCATTGATCGCGCGCCGGTTCTCCGAGCATCAAGTGCTGACAACGGCGCTCTTCATCGCTGGTGCCGTGTACATCGCCTTCCCGTTCTCACGCAGCGTTGCGATGCTGATGGCGCTGTCGTTCTGCCTCGGACTCGGGCTCGGCAGCGGGCAGCCGATGGTGATGGCGTTGCTGCACAGCCACGCGCCGCCCGGCCGCATGGGCGAGGCGGCCGGTGTACGAATGTCGTTGATCAACTCGATGGCGGTGGCCGTTCCGCTCGTGTTCGGCGCGGTCGGCAGCGCGTTCGGGCTCGCGCCGGTGCTGTGGTCGGTCGGCGTTTGTTTGACGACAGGCGGTTGGCTTACGCGGCGCGCCTGATCGAAACCGCTTGCGCGTACGTCACGCCGTTGCCTTTTTCTTCAGTCGTTCGGCGAACGCCTTGCGAAATTTTGCGACCTTCGGCGCCACGACGATTTGGCAATAGGGCTGTGAGCCGTTGCGCGCGAAATAATCCTGATGATAATTTTCTGCCGGATAGAACGCCTCGGCCTCTGCAATCTCCGTGACGATCGGATCGCGCCAGAGTTTGTGCGACGTCAAGTTCGCGATCACCGCTTCGGCATCGGCGCGCTGCTCGGGCGTCTGACAGAAGATCACGGAACGGTATTGCGTCCCTACGTCATTCCCTTGCCGGTCCTTGGTCGTCGGGTCGTGGATGGTGAAGAACACCGTCAAGAGGTCGCGAAAGCTCAGGATGGCCGGGTCGAACGTCACCTTGACGACCTCGGCATGACCTGTGCGGCCCGAGCACACGGCATCGTAAGTCGGATTGGGAATCGCGCCGCCGGCATAGCCCGATTCGACGTTCAATACGCCGTCAAGGCCGCGAAATACGGCGTCGAGGCACCAAAAGCATCCGCCGCCGAGAACGGCGACCTCTGATCGAGCGGGTGATGAGGTCATGGTGTGGCTCCAATGTAGCAAATGGAATTGTCGCGTATGCGAGCCACCAGCTTACGCTCCAGCGAGAAGCCGCGGCATTCTGCGATAATCTTTGGTGAACCAGTCACCGGCGCCCGTCTGCACGGTCGCTCACGCTGCTTTCTCCGACCAGCCGCCTTGAATCCGCTTCGTTTCGTCGCGCGCGTCGCCATGCGGATGCGCGACATCGGCCTTGCGCGCACGGCGAGCAGCCTTTCGTTCACCACGTTGCTCGCCGTCGTGCCCATGGCGACAATCGCGCTCGCGTTTGTCGCCCGCTTTCCGATGTTCGAGAGCTGGTTTGCCGCGCTCGAGGCCTTCGTCTTCAAGAACATGCTGCCGGGCAGCGCCGCATCGGTGATTCATGAATACGTGCTCGGCTTCGCGGAGCAGGCCGCAAGGCTGACCGGCGTCTCGATCGTATTGATCGTTGTGACCGCCGGCCTCGCAATTTCGACGGTCGAGCGTGAAATCAATCTGATCTGGGGTATTCGACGCCGCCGCCCTTTGGCAAGACGCGTCCTCGTTTACGTCGTCGGATTGACGGCGGGCCCGGTGCTGTTGGGTGCCAGCATCTCGATCACGACCTGGCTGATTGGCGAATCGCTGGCCGTCGTCCCGATTCGCAAGACGCAAAGCGATCTGATACTGCGCATGCTGCCTTTCGTTTTCGGCACCGCGGGCTTGACGCTGCTCTACAAGGCGGTG
>DASPYC010000430.1:0-1807 GCA_035636955.1 Casimicrobiaceae bacterium | reverse complement strand
TTCAAGGCATTCTCGAGCGATCTGCGGCGCGATACCGAGTCGGTGCTCGCGCAATACGACATCGCGGACAAGGCGATGCTGCGCCAGGAGCTCGGCATAATCCTGCGGCTCGACTTTCTCGAAGGCCGGTACGACGACGCGTTGAAAGTTGCCGCTCGCATTCGTGAACTCGAAGAGAAGCCCGCGGACAAGCTGCTGTCGGGACTCGCGATCCGCGCGATGATCGGTGCGGAACGCAAGGTCGGAAACCGCACGTCGGACGCGTATCGTGCGGAAGTCAACCGGTTGATCGCCGCCGATCTGGCTGGAATGCCCTACGAAGTCGTCCAAAACGAGATCAAGGAAGGCAAGGCCGGTGCAGAAATCCTGAGCGAGGCGCTGGCGCTCGGCTACATCCGAGAAGCGATGCAGCCGATAGTCGATCAGGCGGGCGCACTGAGCTCCGACCTGGCGCCCGCGCTCGTCAACGCACGTTATCGAATAGTCGCGATCCTTCCGCTCAAGGACACGTTGGTTTCGACTTACGGCGCGTATCTCGCCGCCCACAAAGTCGACAAGCCCGACATTTGGGCCGCGCGCGATATCACCGTGCCGGCGAACCAAGTCGGAAAGCCCGTCAACATTGCCATCTGGGATAGCGGCGTCGATACGGCGCTATTTCCGACGAAGGTGGTCAAAGGCGCGGACGGTAAACCTGCGGTGATCGCATTCGACAAGTATGCGAACCCGGCCGCCGGTGATTTGCAGCCGATCCCAGCTGATCTGCGCAACAGGGTGCCGCAGTTGAAATCGCGCTTGAAGGGCTTTTCAGATTTGCAGGCGAACATCGACAGCCCTGAGGCGACCGACCTCAAGAAATTCTTGTCGACGTTGAAGCCCGACGAGTACAAGCGCACGATCGAGGAAATCAACCTCGCCGGCAACTGGATGCACGGCACGCACGTCGCCGGCATCGCGGTCGCGGGCAATCCTTATGCGCAGATTGTCGTTGCGCGAATCGAGTTCGGCCACACGCTGCGACCGGATCCCTGTCCGTCGCAGGAATTGGCGGAGCGCGATGCGCGCAATATGCAGACCTACGTCGATTTCATGAAGAAGAACGGAGTGCGTGTCGTCAACATGAGTTGGGGCGGCAGCGTGAAAGACTTCGAAGGCGACCTCGAACTGTGCGGCATCGGCAAAACACCGGACGAGCGCAAGACGATCGCACGCAAGTATTTCGAGATTCAGAAGGGCGCGTTGACTAAAGCGTTTGCGAGCGCCCCAGACATTCTATTTGTTGCAGCGGCCGGCAACGCTAATTCCGACTCGACGTTTGCCGAGCAGATTCCGGCCGGCATTGAAGCGCCGAACCTTCTGACCGTCGGTGCCGTCGACAAGGCGGGAGACGAAGCGTCGTTCACGAGCTACGGGCCGACCGTCGTCGTGCACGCGAACGGCTATCAGGTCGAAAGCGTGATTCCAGGCGGCGAAAAGCTGGCGGAGTCCGGCACGTCGATGGCGTCGCCGCAGGTGGCCAATCTCGCCGGGAAGATTCTCGCCGTCAATCCCTCGCTCAAGCCGAAGGACGTGATTGCACTCATTCGCGATACCGCCGAAAAGACGGCGGATGGACGGCGGACGCTGGTCAATCCGAAGAAGGCGGTCGATACGGCGATGAAGAAGGCTGCGTAGGGTCGACAAATTAAAGCATTGTCGCCCCGAGCTTTTCGCACCAAGGCGCTAACGCCGGCATGATCGTCGGATGCAATCGCACGCCGCTTGCGCGCTGCTCGCGAAACCGCGCCATCCCGTGTTCGCCGGGCAA
>DASPYC010000429.1:0-4685 GCA_035636955.1 Casimicrobiaceae bacterium | reverse complement strand
CCGATTACGGGTTAACGTCGTTCAGCAGAACGATAGCCATCGCCGCAATCCCTTCGCCACGTCCGATCGCCCCGAGCCGATCGGTGGTCGTAGCCTTGACGGAAATTTGTCCTGTATCGCAGGCCAGGTCGTGCGCGATGTTCGCGCGCATCGCGTCGATGTGCGGCGCAAGCTTCGGTGCTTGGGCGATCACCGTTGCATCGACGTTGCCTACTGCGAAACCATTGCCCGATGCCAGCGAGAATACGTGACGCAGCAATGCGCGGCTGTCCGCGCCCTTCCATGTTTCTATAGCGGGGAAATGCGTGCCGAGATCGCCGAGCGCCAGCGCGCCGAGGATCGCGTCGATGATCGCGTGGAGCAGCACATCGGCATCGGAGTGACCCGCCAACCCGCGGTCGTGAGGAATCGTGACCCCGCCGATCACAAGCGCGCGACCTTCGACCAGTGCGTGGACATCGAAACCATTGCCGATGCGATTATTCATTTTTGCATCGCAAGAATCGCCGTGGCGAGCGCAAGATCTTCAGGATAGGTGATCTTGAGGTTTACGATGCTGCCCCGTACCAGTCGAGGCGGCGCGCAGGCCCCGGTCGCGGCAAGCTGCTCAACCGCCTGCGCTTCATCGGTGAAGGCCGCCTGTTTGTCGCGATTCTGCGCCGTCGCGAGAAGCGAATAGCGGAACATTTGCGGTGTTTGCGCTTGCCACAGTGTTTCGCGGTTCTCGGTAGTCATTGCACGATCGCCCGCCACGCGCTTCAGCGTATCGGCAACCGGTATCGCGAGCAAGCCGCCGACGGCGTCGTCCGCCAGCTCACGAACCAGGCGCGCCAGCGCGTCGCGCGGGACACACGGCCGGACCGCGTCGTGGACCAGCACCCAATCGTCGGGTTTGCAGTGCGCCGCTAATGCGTCCATCGCATTTCGAACCGTCGCTGCGCGCGTCGCTCCGCCGCAACGAAGGACCTCGATACCGTCGCGTCGTCCGATTCTCTGTTCGTATTCGCCGTCATCCATGGCGAGCACGACGAATGTGCGCTCGCAACGAATCGCCCCTAATCGCTCGAGCGTATGTGCCAAGACCGGCGCACCATTGAGATCGGCATATTGCTTCGCGGTGCCGGAACCGAAGCGCTCGCCCAGTCCAGCGGCCGGCACGACGACGAAAGTCCGTACGGTTTGAATCACGGCGGCGACGCGACGCGCGCCACGACGAGTGGCTCGAGCGCAGCACGAATCTGCTCGGGGATTGCAACGGGTCGTTGTGAGACTCGATCGACCCATACGTGCACGAAGCGGCCGAGCGCAGCCGGCTCGTCATCGTCGTGCCGAAACAGTCCGATCTCGTAGACGACGGAGGATTTGCCGAGCTTCGTTACGGCGAGCCCGGCATCGATCGTCTCGGGGAACGACAGCGACTTGCGAAACGTGCAGCCGGTCTCTGCGACAAGGCCAACCGCCGAATCGTTGTAAAAATCGAGGCCGCCGAAACGAATCAGGTGCTCGTTGACCGCGGTGTCGAAGTACGAGTAATACGTGACGTTGTTGACGTGACCGTAAACATCGTTGTCCATCCATCGCGTCGCGATGGCGATGAAATGTGGAAAATCGGCGCGTGAGCGCGTCGACTGACGGGCTTTGCGGGCTTCTTGCCGCGCGTCAGGCATTAGGGAACCTCTGAACAACTCCCACGCGGGCGCGACGGGTCGCTTGCCGGGGATGATGGCGCGAAGCAAGGCGAAGCCAATAGCACGGCGCTATTGGCGAGCCGAGCGACAAAGCCAGCGCCCCGGCAAGCCCCGTCCCTTCGGGTTGACGCGAAATGCGGCGTCTGCTGCGCCGGTCTCCTCGGCTCGTAGTGTGAACTACGACCTTCGTCGTCCGTCTTGCATTCATCCGCATTTCGCGTCAACGCGCTCCACGTGGGAGTTGTTCAGAGGTTCCTTCTGTCAATCGCTCGTCGAGAATCTCGATCCAATGCCGCACCGGCGTGCGCGTGCCGGATGCGAGATGCGTCAGGCAGCCGATATTGGCGGTGGCGATTTGCGTCGGGCCGCCGGCTTCGAGCGCGCGCAGCTTATTGGCCTTGAGCGCATTCGCCAGCTCCGGCTGCAGCACGGAATAGGTGCCGGCCGAGCCGCAGCACAGATGGGCATCGGCGACCGGCGTGAGTTCGAATCCCAGCGCCTCGAGCACCGGCTCGACCTCGCCGCGGATCTTCATCCCGTGTTGCAGCGTGCACGGCGAGTGAAAGGCGAGCTTGGTTGGAATATCCGCCGGCTTGATCTTCGCCGTCAGCTGTTCCCAGGCAGCGCCGACGATTTCGCTCGGATCGCGGGCGAGCGCACCGATCTTCGCGGCCTTTTCGGCATACGCCGGGTCCTGCGCCATGACGTGCCCGTAATCCTTGACCATGACGCCGCACCCGCTCGCCGTGACGACGATCGCATCGGCGCCGTGCTCGACATGAGGCCACCATGCGTCGATGTTGCGGCGAACGATATCGCGCGCATCATCGTCCTCGCTCAAGTGGTAGGACAGCGCGCCGCAGCATCCGCCAGCTTCGATCTGCAGCGCCGAAATGCCGATCCGGTCGAGAACGCGTGCCATCGCCGCGTCGATATTCGGGGCGAGCGACGGTTGCACGCATCCGCGCGCAATGAGCATTCTGCGAGTGTGGTGCGGTGATGGCCATGCGCCTGCCGGAATCGCTGCAGGAATTCGATCGCCGATTTCGCGCGGCAGCAGTCCTTTGGCGAACCGCCCGACTACAAGCGCAGTACCGAACACTGATTTCGACAGCAAACTCTTCCGCAAGGAATAGCGCCGTGCAGCGTCGACGGGCTTGCGGCCGACACGCTCGTCGACGATCTTGCGGCCGATGTCGACAAGCCGGCCGTATTGGACGCCGGATGGGCACGTCGTTTCGCAGGCACGGCAGGTGAGACAGCGGTCGAGATGAAGCTGCGTCGTTGCCGTCGGCGTAGCGCCTTCGAGCACCTGTTTGATCAGGTAAATGCGCCCGCGCGGACCGTCGAGCTCGTCACCAAGCAGTTGATATGTCGGGCACGTGGCGAGGCAAAAGCCGCAATGGACGCAGGCGCGAAGAACCGAATCAGCCTCGCGACCTTCCGGTGTATCGCGAATGAACGGCGCAAGATTCGTTTCCATCAGAAGTCTGCGTAGAGGCGGCCACGGTTCAGGATGCCGTGTGGATCGAATGTCGCCTTGAGCCGCTTGTGGAGCGCGGCCGTCGTCGGGTCCAGCGGCGTGAACACACACGAATGCCTGCTGCCGCGAAAAAGCGTCGCATGCCCGCCGTGTGACGTCGCCCACGCGCGTATCGCCTCACGATCCGCATCACGCGCTGTCATGAGCCAACGCAGTGCGCCGCCCCATTCGATCAGTTGCTCGCCCGCGAGATCGGCATGCGGCGTGCTGGATTTAACCGATAAGCGCCACAGCGCCCGATCGTCGCTCTGCACAGCGGCAAAGAACGGATGCAAATGATCGCGAACACTTTCCCAAAATTCCTTGCCACGTTCGACGCGTTCGCCGCCTATGGTCTGCACCGCCGCCGATACGGCGGACTCCGCGCCAGACAGGCGCACCCACAATTTTCCTGCGCAGTAGCACGTCGCTGACAACGGCAATGGCTTGCCACCCCATGCGTTTACTCGGCGTATCGACTCGTCGGCCGCGCACGCCTGCACGACGGTCGCCTCGGTCTTCAGTTGCGGCAGGCATTTGAGCGAAATTTCGGTAATGATGCCGAGCGTGCCCAACGCACCGGTTTGCAATCGGGACACGTCGAATCCGGCGACGTTCTTCATCACGCGGCCGCCAAAAGCCAGCGCTTCGCCCGTCCCGTCGATGATGCGCATGCCGAGCACGAAATCGCGCGCAGCACCCGCATATGGACGACGCGGACCCGAGAGTCCCGTCGCGATCGCACCGCCCAACGTCCCGCCGGCAGCAAAGCGCGGTGGCTCGAACGCGAGGTTTTGACCATGTTTCGCCATCGCGTGCTCAATTTCGGCGAGCGGCGTTCCGGCGCGCGCGGTGATCACCAGCTCGTTGGGCTCGTACGCGACAATGCCGGCAAGTGCCGTCGTCTCCACACGCTCGCCGACGCAGCGTTCACCGTAAAAACTCTTCGTGCCGCCTCCATAAATGAAAAGCGGCTGCATCGCCGCGGCAGCCGCGCGAACGCGATCCTGCAGTGCGGCCTGTGCCGGATCCGTCATCCGAATCAGCGCTGTGCCGTGGCGAGCTTGTCGCGATAGATGACGCGAGGCTCATCGAGCTCGATGATCGTCGTTTCCGCGAGCCCCGCCTTTTCCCATTCGGTTACGAAAGGATGCGCCAGCAACGTTTCCAGGTAAGCCGACGCAGCCCCCTTCGGCTCGACGCCATAGGTTTGGAAACGGAAGGCGACCGGCGCGTAAAAACAATCGGCAAGCGAGAACGGACCGCAAAGAAAATCACCTGCACTACCGTAGTGGCGCCGCGATTCGTTCCAGATTGATTCCACACGCTCAATGTTCGAGAGAAGCGCGTCCGACCATGGGCGCACGTCGAGGCGTTCGCGGATGCACATCGTCATGTCGTTTCGAAGCGTGGAAAAACCCGAATGCATTTCGGCGGAGATCGAACGCGCCCATGCGCGCGCTGCCGGATCGGAC
>DASPYC010000428.1:0-3330 GCA_035636955.1 Casimicrobiaceae bacterium | reverse complement strand
TTAGTCAGCGCAGCGAGTCCGTAACCGACGACGACGAGCGACTTGCGTTTGCGGAACACATCCGACAACACGCCGGAGAACACCTTCACGATGAGCGCCAGCGCCTCGGCGACGCCTTCAACGATGCCGATGGTGAACGTGCTCGCGCCAAGTGCGACGGCCATGTACAGCGGCAATAGCGAATGGATCAACTCCGACGAGAGATCCATGCACAGGCTGACGATGCCGAGCGCCCAAACGCCGCGCGGGATCGCGGCAAGGCCGCGACGCTCTGCCTTCGTCGCCCTGGGCATCTTCGGTCGACGACCCTAGAAGTCGAACGCGTTCGTCAAATCGCCTGCGTTCGCGCGAACACCCGGCAACGCCTCGAGCCCGAAGCGGCGCGTGATGAACTTGATGATCGACGTCGTATCGTAGGACGTATGATCGACGTAGCCGCGTTTCGAGAACGGCGAGATGATGATCGCAGGAATGCGCGTCCCCGGACCCCAGCGGTCGCCCTTGGGCGGCGGCACGTGGTCCCAGAAGCCCCCGTTCTCGTCGTACGTCACGATGATCGCCGTCGACGACCATAGTGGACTCGCTTTGATCTTCGCGACGAGCTCCGCGATGTGGATGTCGCCGGACATCACGTCGGTATTGCCGGGATGTTCGTTGAACGTGCCCTGTGGCTTGTAGAACGCAACCGCCGGCAACTCGCCTTTTTCGATACCGCCCACAAGATCGGTGTAATCCTTGAGGTGTTGTTGGCGATCCGCCGTCCCGGGCGCGAAGCGCGCAAAATAGTTGAACGGCTGGTGGTGCGCGACGAAATACGGCGCCGGCGGCGTGTTGTTGTAGATGATCATCCGTTTCGCATCCGGCGGCTGCATCCCGTCTTTGACCGCGACATTCCACGCGCCTGAATACCATGCCCACGAAATTCCCTTCGCGGACAGCGTATCGCCGATCGTCTTCTGTGTCTGCGGCGGAAGAATTTGTTTGGTCGGATCGGCAAAGCCTGGATCGCCGCCAGCTGCGGGTGGCACGCGTGACGGTTGATACGGCGGTTGGTTCGTCGTAAGTGAATAGCAGTCAGTCGTAAATTCGCCGGGAACGAACATGGCGGGACCCAGGAGCGCCGAAGGCGGCGAGGCCGCTTGGCGTTTCAGCCACCCCCGTTCGTCGAGCTGCGCGCGCTGATTAGGTGGACCCGGATCGACCGGCGTGCACGCGCAGATCAGCCAGAAATGATTGAGATACGAATCGCCGAACGCGCCCATGAAGAAATGATCGGCGAGAACATGATCCTGCGCCCACTTCCACATCGGCAGCTTCGCTCCGTCGTAGTAGCCCATCGCGAGCGCACCCGCATCTGAAACTTCGGCAAAGCGATTGTTGCGACCGCCGTTGATCTGCTCCTGTTGCTGATAGAACTTATGGACCAAGTCGCGCGTGGGAACCGACAACGGCATGCTGAGCGGCGGGGCGTCGATCCGAAACGGCTTGTTCGGAAGGTCCCTGGGATATGCCGGATCGGGGTCCTTGCCTTTCCAAACGGCCGGTAGATGCGGCAGCGGCTTGCCGTCGACGTCGACTTGCGTGTATTGCTCCGGCGTCGCGTTCGCGATGCCGTCGGCGCCGGGAAAAAGTCCGTAGAGATTGTCGAAGCTGCGGTTTTCGGCGTAGATGACGATGATGTGCTGAATGCGATCGAGTCCCGATGAAGTCGGTTGCACCGCCGTGCAGCCGAATAGGCCGCTGACGACACCGGCGCCGATCGCGATGCTACGCAGTAAAGCGAGCGCCATCGCCTTCTCCAGTTCGAGCAATGCAAGTCACGCGAGCGTAATTTCGGCACGCACGGTGCCTGCGCGCTCGTGTCGCGCGGTGAGCTTGACCGTGTCGCCCGACTTCGCCGTCACGACCCATTCGATCTTCATCCGATCATCGGTCACGTGATAGTCGGGCCAAAACGAGACGCCGGTGTGCTTGTACGCCTTGCCTTCGAGCTGGCCTATCTCCTCGCGCAATTTTCCCGACGCGAGCGTCGCGCCATCCGGCAATGCAATCTCGGCGATGAGTCCACGGACGACCTTCCGCGCGAGCGCGCGCTTCGACACGTACGCGGGCAGCCAGCCGGTGTTCTGAACGACCAGTGTCACTTTCCACGCGCCATCCCCCAGCGCCTGCGCGCCGGCGTGCAACAGCTCGAGCTTCGGCGACAGCAGCGCCTGCCAGACCAGCCACTTCGGAAAACGCGCCAGCTCCCGCTCGAGCAACTTAGGCGGCGGATTGCCGAAAGCGTGGAAGCGATTCCAGCCGCCGATCTCGAGTTTGCCGAGCTGCGGATGATCGAATGGCCGCCACGGAATATGGGCAAGGCCGTCGATCTTCTCATCGCTCCAGCGAATGAGCTTCAGGTCGTCATCGGTCGAGTGGTCACGAAACCAGTCGATGTATTTGTAATCGGCGATGCCGGCTTCGCGCATCGGCGACCAGATCTCGACGACCCAGCTGAAAATGCCGAGATGCTCGTAAATCCAATCCCATGTTCCGCCGATCACCGATTTCGGGTGATAGCGGAATTCGTGATAGACGGAAATGTTCGGGTAACCGGTGAGCTCGGTCCCTTTCTTTCCCGTCGTCTGGTAGACCCAGAGATCCTCGGCGTGCATCTCCTCGTCGGGTTGATGCTCGAAAGGACGCAGCAAGACGCCGCTCCACGTATGGAAGCTCGTGCCGCCGGTAAGGTTCGGATGGCGGACGATGAAGTCGACGACGGCGCGCACCTCGGGTTCGGACGTTGGATAGGGTCCGGCGCCGAGCTGTTCGAATTCCTGCCGCCAACTCGCCGGAAAATTGCGGTTCAGGTCAATGCCTTGCTTCGGTCTCTTGATGTGTAACGTAAAGCCGTCGTAGTGCTCGAGCCGTCCTTCGGGGATCAGTCGATAATAGGTCCCGCCGGTTTCCGCGGGATCGCGGCGTATCAGCAGGCGCGGCTCATCGGGATGCGGCTTCCACAGGCCGTTCGCATCCGGGATCCGCATTTGCAAGATGCGTCCGTCGCCGTCGATGTCTTCGACGATCAGCCCCTCGATCTCCTCTTCGTCGTGCGGATAGGGCCGCGTGCTCGAGCGGACCCATTTCGGTTTGTCGGCGAGCGCCCATTCGGCACCATCGGGATTGATGCGCGGACAAATGTAGAACGCGCGCGTATCAAGCGCGCGTGTCACGTCGACGTCGGTTCCGTACTGCGCAACGAGTGTGTGAATGAAATAGAGATTCGCCGCGGACGCGGCCACCTCCGTCGAATGGATGTTGCCATCGACCCAGAATGCCGGCTTCTCT
>DASPYC010000427.1:0-4533 GCA_035636955.1 Casimicrobiaceae bacterium | reverse complement strand
AATGGGCATTGACGCCCGAAAGCCTCGAGATCGGCTATACGTTTTCCTACTGGCAGATGCCGGCGCACCGCAGGGCCGAGATTCCGTCGCGTGTGCTCAACACGGATCAAGTCAAGGTGATCGACAGCGACTTGACGCGCTTCGGCACGGCGGAACGTCGGCGCTTGCTCGATCGATGGGACCGCGAAGTTTCGATACTGCCGCGAAATTAGAATCTCACGCGAGTCGCGAGCGAAGCCGCACGCCGTACACATTGACCACCAGCCCTGCGAGCACGAAGGCGACGCCGACGGCTTGCAACGGCGCGAGCGTTTCGTCGAGCAGCAGTGCGCCGCTTACCAGGCCCGACACCGGAATCAGCAACGCGAACGGCGATATGAGCGCGGTCGGATATCGGTGAAGAAGTCGCGCCCACGACGCGAAACCGAAAAGCGTCGATACATACCCCAGAAATATTGCGCAACCCCAAGTGAGCGCGCTGGCGTGCGCGACCGCTTGCCATGCGGCGCTTCCGCCTTCGAATGCATACGATAACGCGGCAAGAGGCAACGGCGGCACGAGGCTCGACCAGACGACCAGGGCGAACATGTCGTCCGCATGCTCACCGGCCGCACGCTTGGCAATCACGTTGCCGACACCCCACGCCAGCGCGGCAGCGATCACAAGCATGAATCCCAGAAACGTCGCGCCGGCACCGCTTTGAATCTTATAGATCGCGAGCAACACGATACCGAGCGTTGCAATCACGGCGCCGATCGCGTTGTCGCGCCGCACGCTGTCGCCGAGATACACCATTCCAAGACCGATCGTGAAAAATACTTGGAGTTGAATGACAAGCGACGAGAGGCCGGCGGGCATACCGAGCTTCATGCCCAGGAAGAGCAGTCCGAATTGGCAGAAACCGATCGCGAACCCGTAAGCGACGATGTAGCGAAGCGGCATTCGCGGCGGCTTGATGAAGAAAACGAGTGGCACCGCGGCAAATAGGAACCGCAGGGCGACCAACGCGAACGGCGGGACTTCCTTCAGGCCAACCTTGATCGGCACGAACGAGAATCCCCACAACGCCACCACGGCGAGGGTCAACGCAAGATCGGGTCCGGTGAGCCGTGATCTCATCTAAGTACCTGCACGCTTGCGCCGATTTTCCCGCGACAATTCGCGCAGCGCATCGACGAGCGCACTTATAGGCGCAAAATTTCGCACCGACGCGTGATACAACGCGCCCGAGGGGAAGCTCCAGATCTCGCGCCGAAACGGCACGATCTTGATATCCGGCTCTGGCATCGCACGCAAATACGCATCGGCGAGGCAGCCGAGATAGGGTCCCGATTTCAGAAATTGCATCACCGCGTGCAGCGATGTGGTCACGACGGCGATATTCGGCGGCGCACTGCCGGCATCATGCATCACGCGCGTCAGTTTGTTGAGCGTGTCGCGGTCGTGCTGATAAAGCACCCACGAGTAGCGCGCGAGGTCCGCTGGCGTCACGCGCTTCTTGCGATGGAGTGGATGGTCGCGACCCGCGACGACGCGCAAATGGAATTCGCCGAAATCTTCCATCGCAATGCCCGACGGCAGCGTGCTGGCCTCGGGAAGCGCGGACATCACCAAGTCGAGATCGCCGGCAAAAAGCTTGGGGAGTGTGATCGTGTTGACGCCGACTTCGAGGTCGACGCGGAGCTTCGGAAAGCGCGCTTGCAATCGTGCAACGGCGATCGGGACCAGCGTAGGACCCCAATACGGACCGGCGCCGATGCGGATCGTTCCCGCTTCTCCATGGGCGAGCGCCTCGATTTCTGCGTCGGCAAAGCGGCATTGCGCTTCGATCAGGCGCGCGTGCATCAACAGCGCCGCGCCAGTCGGCGTCAGCACCATACCGCGCGCTCCGCGATCGAACAATGTCACGCCGAACTGCTGTTCGAGCTTGCGCACGCTCTTGGTCAACGCGGGCTGGCTGACCGCCATCGCGCGCGCGGCGGCACTCAAGTTTCCCGCCCGCGCGACGGCCAGAAAGGGACGCAAAAGCCCGACACTGCGCAGAAGAGCCATTACCGTGGGTTATGGATAACTTACCAGATTGAATTTTACAGCATGCCTTAGCGGACCTACGCTACGCGATTCAAGGTCTCGCGGGAATGCTTGATGAAAGCGGTTTTCGTTCTGTTCGATTCGCTGTGCCGTAACGCGCTCGGTTGCTACGGCTCGCCATGGGTGCGTACCCCCAACTTTGACCGATTTGCGGAACGCAGCATCACATTCGACCGGCACTTCGTCGGCAGTCTGCCATGCATGCCGGCGCGGCGCGATCTGCACACCGGCCGGCTCAACTTCATGCATCGGAGTTGGGGACCCCTCGAGCCGTTTGATAATTCGTTTCCGCAGTCGATGTGGCTGGCCGGTATCCACACGCACCTGATCAGCGATCATCTGCATTATTTCGAGGACGGCGGATCCACGTATCACAACCGTTTCCGCACCTGGGACTTCGTGCGCGGTCAGGAATACGACGCATGGAAGGCGATGGTGCAGCCGCCCGTTGCTCGCTTGCGGGAAAAGTACGCGGCCAAGCATTACAACTTCGACAGCAGCTGGAAGCACCCGAAGGATGTCTACGACGGCAGCTGGAAACGCATCCAGCACGCGATCAACAGCGAGTTCATGATCGAGGAAAAGGATTTGCCGCTCGCCCGTTGTTTCGCAGCCGGTTTCGAGTTCCTCGATGTGAACCGCACGGCCGATCCGTGGTTCCTGATGCTTGAATGCTTCGATCCGCACGAGCCGTTCCAGGCGCCCGCGCGTTTCAAGGAACAGTACGGGAGCGGGTGGAATGGCGGCATTCTCGACTGGCCGATCTACGAAAAGACGACGGACAGCAGTCCGGAAGAGATCGCCGAGATACGTGCGAACTATGCTGCGCTCGTTGCGGCTTGCGATCATTATTTCGGCCGACTGCTCGATTATTTCGATCGGCACGATTTGTGGCGCGATACAGCGCTGATCCTTTCCACCGACCACGGCTTTCTGCTCGCCGAGCACGATTGGTGGGGAAAAAATCTGCAGCCGTACTACACGGAAATTTCGCACATTCCGCTGATCGTTCACCATCCGGATTGCATGGGCCACGCCGGCGAGCGTCGCGCTGGGGTCACGCAAACGATGGATCTGATGCCGACGTTTCTGGATTTACTCGGATTGCCGAGGCCGCCCGAAGTGCGTGGGCGCTCCGTCGTGCCGCTGCTCGAAGCGGACGCGCGGCATCGCGACATCGGCATCTTCGGGATGTTCGGCGGGCCGATCGGCGCGACGGACGGACGCTATACGTATTATCTCTACCCCGAAGATCTGTACGCGCCCGGCTTGCACGAGTACACGCTGATGCCGATGCACTTGAGCTCGCTTTTCAGCGCTGCCGAGATGAAGACGGCGGTGATGGCCGAGCCCTTCGATTTCACCAAGGGCATGCCGGTGATGCGCGTCGACGCGCTCAAGGACGCGCGGCGCATTCCGATGCACGACGAGAAGCGCTTCGATCCCGATTTCGGCACAACGCTGTACGATCTTGCCACTGACCCGCGCCAATCGAAACCGTTTCGGGACGCGACGCTCGAACGGCGTTTCCACGCGGGAATCGCACGGGAGCTGCGCGCGCACGATGCGCCAACCGAAATTTACGGCCGTTATGCCATCCAGACCGAGAAGGTGGAGACGGCGATAACGCAGGAGGAGGCAATTTGACCCAACACTGGAGATTCATTCGCATCGGATTGGTCGCGGCGGCGCTTGTCCTGGCGGCGCCGGCGCTCGCACAGAAACCCTTCGCCGACGTCGGCAAGCAGCCGCCGATCACGATCCTCATCGGGTCGACGCCGTGGTATCCGGCATTCGAGAAAGTCGTCGGCATCTATGAGCAGCAGACCGGCAACAAGATCAAGCTCGACGTCGTACCGTTCGGCGGAATCCTCGAAAAGGCGCGCAATGCGGTGCGGAGCGGCCAAAGTCCGTACGACTTGATGATGCTCGATACGCAGTGGACGATCGAATTCTACGAGGGCGGGTTCTTGTCGCCGCTCAAAGAGATCGATGCCGCGTTCGAGCTGCCGAAGGAAGTGTTGAGCTACGGCGATTCGGGCTATTGGAATGCGCAAAAACATTGGCGCACTGCGGACGGCGGCAAACTGATGGCGTATACCGTCCTCGGCAACGTGCAGCTTCTCTATTACCGCGGCGATGTGCTGAAGCAGGCCGGCATCGCGCCGCCGAAGTCGTGGGACGATGTGCTCACGGCGTGCGCGAAGCTGAACGAGCCGCAGAAGATGTACGGATTCGTCGCGCGCGGCGAGAAAGGCAACGGCATTCGTTACGATTGGCAGAGCGTCATGCTGGCGGAGCGCGCATCGGTGGTGAAGGACCCGGCGGCCGGCGATTACACGGTCACGATCAACAGTCCGCAGGCCAAGACGGCGCTCGATTTGTATATCGATTTACTGAAGCGTTGCGGACCGCCGAATTACGGTTCGCTCGGTCAGGGCG
>DASPYC010000426.1:0-3177 GCA_035636955.1 Casimicrobiaceae bacterium | reverse complement strand
GTCCGGCGCGAGAGATCATTCCTGTCGCGGCGCCCGCCGTGCTCATCAATCCACCGGACAAGGACAGTAAATCCAACGGCACGCCGGCAAATATCTCCGACTAGCGAGCGCCGCTCATTCTGGCCGGAACCTGGCGTCGCTCGCAGGACTCGAAGCTGATTGACCCTGCGAAGGAGATTCCAATGGCGCACTACGTAGATGGATTTGTGGTACCGGTGCCGCGCAGCAAGCTCGACGCTTACCGCCACGTCGCAGAGCAGGCCGGCAAGATCTGGATGGAGCACGGCGCGCTTGAATACTGCGAATGTATTGGTGACGACGTGAAGCCCGGCAAGGTCACGTCGTTTCCGCAAAGCGTGCAACTCAAGGACGACGAGGTCGTCGCGTTCTCGTGGATCCTCTACAAGTCGCGAGAGGACCGTGACAATGTCAATGCCAAGGTGATGGAAGATCCACGTATGAAGGACATGATGGACCCGCAAAAAATGCCGTTCGACGGTAAACGCATGTTCTGGGGCGGATTCAAGAGCATCGTGGAGCTCGGCTCGAGCCCGGTCGCAGCCCGATAGCGCTGCACTTCCTGTACGGAGGAAGTGATGCTGCAGAACTTCCCTTTCTACGCGTACATCCCCGCCAAGGACGTCGCCCGCGCGCGACAGTTCTACGAAAGCAAGCTCGGCTTTCGGCCAAAAGTCGAAGTGGGAGGAGGCGTCGTCTACGAGTTCGGCGACAAGACGGCGTGCTTCCTCTATCCGACGCCGAATGCGGGCACGTCGCGCGCGAGCCAGGCGTTCTGGCAAGTCGACGACATCGAGCGCGAGGTCGCCGAGTTGAAAGCGCGCGGTGTCGAATTCGAGAACTACGACATGCCCGGCGAAAAGAGCCCGAGCGGAGTCGTCACCGCCGGCGGCGCGAAGGCGGTGTGGTTCAAGGACAGCGAAGGCAACATCATGGCGATTATTCAGAACGCGTAAGCCGTGGCTTATGCCAGCGAACCCGCCAGGTCGCGCAGCGTCTGTTGCGGGTTCGTCTCGATCGGCTCGCCGTGCGACACGAGGATGCGCTTCAGCGAGAGCATGTCGGCCCACTGCAGCAACTGGGTGCGCAATGTGCCGGCGTCGTATACGAGATTCGCCTTCACCACGCGTGGAATCTGCGCCGATGTGCCGGCAAAACCGGCGAGACCGAGCAGCCAACCGCTGATGCCTGCTGCATCGCGGATATTGCCGACGAGGTCATTCAGCACAAGCGTCGTGCCGTTCGGCGCGTGCACGATGAGCGCCGCCTCGCGGTCATGCGTCCCCGCCACCGTTACGAATTGCACGTTCGGGTCGGCGAAGTCCGGCGCCGTCGTGTTGACCGGTACGATCTTCTCCACCTTTGCGCGCGAACCTTCCGGCGCGACGACTTGCATCTGCGGATAGCGCTCTTTCCAGCCGCTGGCGTCGAGCCTGTGGTGGTCATTCGGTACGATCAGGAAAGCAGCGCGCCCGAACGCATCGAATTTGGCCATTTCTGTTTCGCGAAGTGCTATCGCGCTCCACACGATGAGCCGCGCATCAGCGAGACGAACGACGGTCATGCGCCGCGGGAAGCTCCCGAGCGGCATGCGGATGGGGCCGACCACCGTCAGAATGCCGTCGTCGATCGCCGAGAGCTCGCCGTGAGGCCGGACCTTCCAGCGTTGAGAGGGCTCGGTCATCGTCGATCGCATGGACGCGATACTGAACAGGACCAAGCAAGAATCCCTGTCGCGGGATTCGCAAACGTCAGGCCACGCCCAACGTCTTGAGCCGACCGATCAGCGCGCGCTTGATCTCACGCGCTCTTTTCGCGCGCTGAAATTTGCGAATCGCATTGGACGCCGGAAGCGCACGAATCCGCGGTGACCGCGCGAATGCGAGCCCGCCGACAACCGCCATGAGAAAGGCCGCGCCCGTTAGCGCCAAGGTCGCGCGCGGAAATGAGCGGACGGTGTTGACAGCGATCTCACGAGGACGCGGGCCGGCGAGCTCGAAGCGCCGTCGCGTCATCTCCGCGCCCAGCTCGTTTAGCCTTTCGCCCATGACGCGTTCGGCATCGGGCAGCAGAATTGTTTCTTCGTCCGCCACATGACGCATCACATCGCGCATGAGCTCCATCACCGTGCTATCAAAGGCCGGATCTTCAGGCTGCATTTCTCGCAGCCGCGCGATCAGGCGCCGCACCTCGTTATGCTCCGGAAGGCTCTTCTCGACGACGCCGGCATCGTACTTGCGTATTGCCGGATAAAAGATTTCCTCCTCGAGCTTCGAATGAATTTCCAGCGCGAGACTTATCGTTTCGACGAGCGTTCGTTTCTTGTCGGGAGGCGAATCGATGCGGTACGAGTGGAATGTCGACAACACATTCATATGGTCCCTGCGAATAATCGTCGTCGCGCCCGGCGACAACCGCGACATCATCGCCTTCATATAAGTCTCCTTTTGGCAGTGAGACGCTGCCAGAGCGATGCGCGCGCCTCCCTCCCGAAATGGTTCCGGTAATCGTTTCCGACTGCAGCGAAGGGGCGCTGCATTCTGTGCAGCGCCCGCTCCAGGAATCGACATCGCGGGCAGGCCGCGGTTCAGTCGAAAGGAACCGGAAGAAGCAAAGCTAACGGGACTGTAGTTCTACAAATCCGTCCGCATTCGGATCCCGGGCGGAGATCACCGCGATCGCTACTGCGGCATGACTTGCAGCAGCAATTCCGGTCCGACGGAGATTTCCCCCGTAAACGGACGGTTATGCGAAGCGATCAGTACGACGCACGCCGCCACGCCTAACGAGAAGAGTGTCAGAGCGATCGCAGCGGTTCCGCGGTTGTCGACATGCACGAAGGCGATCGTTACCAAGATAAGCACTGCAAGCAGGTAGACGACAGCCCATTTTACCCAGTCGATGCTCGATCGACTGATAACGATTCGTTCGCGGCGTGCGTCGTTGGCGCTTCGCAACGCCGAAAGCATTTCGCCCTGTGCGAGCACTTGCGCATCATTCTGCGCACGAGCCGAGAGCGCGAGATCGAGTACATCGCTTGCTTCAGCCGTCACCATTCCCAGCTGGGCTTCCTGCCGGGCCATGGCAGGCCATTCCTGGTTCACCGCGTCCTGGATATGACGCCGCACCAACGCCCGCGTGCGCGCCTCGGTCTCGCCG
>DASPYC010000425.1:0-6140 GCA_035636955.1 Casimicrobiaceae bacterium | reverse complement strand
CGCTCGCTCGCGCTATCGCCGTCGTCGTTGCACGATGCCGCCCGGCTCGCGCTTGTCGGCGTCGCGTTCACGCTCGCAGGAATGCTGCTGTCGGCGCTGGCGCAGCCGTTATTCCACCTGCCACGTGCCACATTCGCCGCGTGTTTCCAATGTGGATTTCGCTTCAACACGTATGTTGCGCTCGCGGCCGCGAGCCGCCTCGGCGGCGCCGAGGGCGTCGCATTGATGAGCATGCTGATCGGCGTCCTCGTTCCCGTGGTCAATGTCGCAGCTGTCGCCGTGCTCGCGCGGGAGCGAGGCGCGCGGATCGCGCACGAGCTGGCGCGCAATCCACTCGTTATCGCCTGCATCGCAGGAATCGCGTGGAATCTTTTGCGTCTGCCGATGCCAGCACTTCCCGGCCGGATGCTCGACCTGCTTGCGTCAGCCGCGCTGCCGCTCGGATTGCTTGCCGTGGGCGCCGGGCTTCGATTCGACGGTCGCGGGTTGCCGTGGCCTGCGCTCGCATGGTGGACCGGCGTCAAGCTGATTGCGCTTCCGGTGGTTGCGCTCGTTCTTGCGCGCGCAATGAGCCTTTCACTGCTTGAGGCGCAGGTCGCCGTCGTGATGGCTGCGGTGCCGACGGCGACGTCCGCCTACATTCTTGCGGTCCAGATGAATACTCCGGGTCCGCCGGTCGCCATGCTCATTTCACTGGGAACATTGCTCGCTGCAGTGACGTTACCGCTGTGGATCGCAGCGGTAACGTAACGGTCAACGCCGATAGCGCGCGAGAAACTCCGTGATGATGCCGCGCTGCGCACGTTCGACCGCATTATCGAGCGAGCGATCGTTTGGATCGTACTGCTTCGCGCGGCGATAAGCAGCGAGCGAATCATGGTAATTGCCAAGAGATTGTTGCGCTTGGCCAAGGCAGCGCCACGCATCCGCATTGCCGAGATCCAGGTCGGTCCATTCGCGACACAAATCCGCTGCGCGGCGCCAGTTGCCCGCCGCGAGCATGCGTAAACCTTCGATTTTGAGTGCATTGACTTTTGCGCGACGTTGCGCAATCAATGTCGTTACGTCGGGATCGACGCTGGCGCTGTCGGGTGCAGCGGTTGCGATGTTCGCGGGAACCGTTTTCGGGTTGGTACCCGTTACCGTCGAACCTGTAACGATGCGGCTTGAACCCACGCCGATCTTTCCGCTGTTCGTAGCGAGGGTGCCCGACGACGCGCTGGGCCAGCGAACTGCATTGGAGACTGTCGAACCCATCCAATCGATCGATTCCGCCATCGGTTGATGCCATGCGACGCCGTAGAGCCACAGCATGGCCGCGAGTCCCAGCACGCCGGTCGCCATGTTGAGCGTACCTGAAGGCCCGTGCGTGACCAGGCAATCTTCCGCGAAGTCCCATTCTGTCTCCTGCTCGCGGGCGACCTTCTCGTAGGCGTACGCGATCAGCACGGCGGCAAGCGGCACGATGCCGCAACCCATCCCGCTCCACCACACGCGAGACGCGCGGCGAAAACCGCGTTGGATTTGCGACTTCGCATCGTGGCGCGCGTATGCGTTCGAGATGGAGAACTGCAGATAAACGCCGAACAGCCACTTGCCCGGTGTCGTACCGAGTGCCGCGATCAGCAGAGCTTCGATAGGTACCCACGATGCGGTGATGACGATCGGCGCGATCAGCGGATAACCGAGCCAGTATGCCGCGCTTGGCGACAGAACGCCGGCACCGCGGAGCTCCGATAGAATGATCGCCAGCACCAAGCCCCAGATCGCATAGTCGAACATCCGCGCAGCGAGGCGGTTCCACGGCTGCGGCTCGCTCGTGCGGCCGCTCTTTTCTCGCTCGAGCTCGGCCATCCGGAGTTGGAAAATCCACGATGCATCTTCGGCCGGCTGGCTCGCGCCGAGAAATACGCTTTTTTCACGGCGCCAGTTGAGAATCGCAAGGTCGGTCTGCGGCGATAGCCCGAGCTTCGACGATGGGCTGTGCCCGCGGCTGTAGACGAAACCGTGGACCGCGCCGTATACGAATGTTCCGAGCACCAATCCAAGGGTGAGCCAGACGAGCACCTGCTTCGCGACCTGGAGTGCGTCCGCCGGCGTGACAAACACAATCGCCGCCGCAATGAATGCGCCAAACAGCGCGCACAGGCCGACCGCCACCAGGGGCGAACGCGCGGACGACACGACACGCTCGGTCAAGCCGGGATGATGATGCAGCGGATTTTCTTCGGGAGCTTTCTTTCCCGTTTGCGTATCAAGAAAATCATCGAGGCGCACCGCTTTTTGCGGTGCGCTGTGAACGTCAGTTTGTTCGCCCGCCCCGACGACCGCATTGGAGACGACATGCGCAATTTTCTGCTCCGCGGTGCCCGAGGACAACGCGAGCTCCTCGTCGTACCGCTGGCGCCTGATGCCGTCACCGAGTATGCGACTGGCATGATTGATGAAGCGCAGCGCCTCTTCCACGTTTCCCTGGCCATCGCGGGTCTTGGCGTAATATTTGCGGATGAGCCGGCGCAACGCCGCCCTCACCTCTTCATCCGAGGAGCTCGGCTGGATGCCCAACGCTTCGTAGAGCGTGGCCTTCATTTGCTGATCCGGAAAAATCCGATTATGCCGCTGATCGTCGGGAGAACGCATCTCCGCGGCATTTTAAGGAAAGCAAGATCCGGGCCGTGGGAGGGTCGGCCGGCGATCGGCGAACCATGGGCAGGTCGCCAAATTGCTAGACCGAACAATAACTAAGCGGCCCACCGCAGGGCCACTTAGCTTGTTGCGTCCGAGCCACAGTGGGCTCGGTCGAATAGTCCTATTCGGCCTTGGCGCTGTCGCGGCTTGCGAGCTTTTCGCGAATACGCGCCGATTTACCCGAACGTTCACGCAAGTAGTAGAGCTTCGCTCGCCGCACGTCGCCCTTGCGCTTGACCTCGATCGAGGCGATCAGCGGCGAATACGTTTGAAATGTGCGCTCGACGCCTTCGCCGCTCGAGATCTTGCGCACGGTGAACGCCGAGTTGAGGCCGCGATTGCGTTTTGCAATCACGACACCCTCGTAGGCCTGCACGCGTTTGCGCTCGCCCTCGACGACACTGACGTTGACGATGACGGTGTCGCCGGGCGCGAAGACGGGAATGGTCTTGCCCAAGCGCGCAATCTCTTCCTGCTCCAGTTGCTCGATGATGTTCATTGCATTTCTCCTGAACGGTATTGCGCCAACAAATTCTGGTCCAAATCGCTGAGCGTGCGCCCTTGCAGCAGCGCGGGCCTTCGCTTCCAAGTGCGTCCCAGCGCCTGCATCTTTCGCCAACGCGCGATCGCTGCGTGGTTGCCCGACAGCAGTATCGCGGGCACCTGCATGCCCTCGAAAACTTCGGGGCGCGTGTAATGCGGACAATCGAGAAGCCCCGCGACAAACGATTCCTGCGTCGCGGAGTCGGCGTCGTTCAGGGCACCCGGCAGTTGCCGCGCAATTGCATCGATCACCATCAAGGCGGGCAGCTCGCCGCCCGAAACGACGAAATCACCGACGGCGATCTCTTCATCGACTTCGCGAATCGCCACGCGTTCGTCGATGCCTTCGTAACGGCCGGCGATCAGCACGTATCCCGCATCATTGGCGCCCGCAAGCTCGACCACACGCGCGTGCGTCAACGGAATTCCGGCGGGCGTCAGGTGAATCGTTCGCGTCTTCGCAATCCCCGCCGCGCGCTGCGCCGCACGCGCCGCTTCGATCGCCTCGGCAAGCGGCCCCGGCAGCATCACCATTCCAGGACCGCCTCCGTAAGGGCGATCATCGACCGTCTTATGGTTATCGCGAGCGAAATCGCGCGGATTCCACAATCCGAGTTGCCACAAATTCCGTTCGCGCGCGCGTCCTGTAACGCCGAACCCTACCGCTTGTTCGATCATCTCGGGGAACAGCGTCACGACGTCGATCCGCACACGGCGCCCGTCGGCCATCAGTAATCCGCTTCCCAATCGACATCGATTCTGCGCGCCGCCACGTCGATGCGATCGATGTACGCGGGCACAAACGGTATCAAGCGCTCGTTGGTCCCCGGCCCGGACACCACACGAAGCAGCGGGTGCGCGCCGCTTTCGGTGAGGGCGGCGACGCGACCGAGCGGCATGCCCGAACGATTGACGACGTCCATTCCTTCAAGGTCCGACCAGTAATATTCGTTCGCTGCCGGCGGTGCCAATGACTCGCGCGGCAACGCGATTTCCGATCCGCGCAGCACCGCCGCTTCTTCGCGCGAGCCAACGCCCCCAAACGCCGCGACGAGCGCATTGCCGTGCACACGTGCAAGCACCACTTCGATCTCGCGCCATGTTTGCGTGCCAGGCGTCTTGACCCACCAAACCTTGTGCGCAATCAACGCTGCCGGATCCTGCGACCACGGCACGACCTTCAGCCAACCGCGGATCCCATGGGGCGCCGCGATGCGCCCCATGACAATCAGCGTCGGAACCGCCGCTTTTTCGCTCAGTTGCGCTCAGACGGCCGGCTGGGCGGGCTTGGCGGCGGCGCGTTTCACGAGCATCGCCACGGTGTCGGAAAGCTTGGCGCCGCGCTCCGTCCAGTAAGTGATGCGATCGTGGGCGATCCGGAGGCCTTCTTCCTTTTCGGCCGCCACCGGGTTGTAGAAGCCGACGCGCTCAATGAATCGGCCATCGCGCCGATTGCGTGAGTCCGCGACAACAACGTTATAGAACGGACGCTTCTTGGCGCCGCCGCGCGCGAGTCTGATCACGACCATGTTGAGTTATCCGAATGTCGATCGAAGAAAACCGATGATTATAGCTGAAATCGTTCAATGAAGCCGATTTGCGCCGCAGGGCCGTCCCAAGGCGCAAATTACTCCCCCTTCGGGGGCAGCGCAGCGGCAAAGCCGCAAGCGTGGGGGCCCATGAGCGCCGCAGCGCCGCGGCCTCCTTGGACCTGCGACGAGAATCGTTGCACCAAGCGTCGGCCCTGTGCCGACTCGCATTGGCCGTCGATCCCGGCGCGGCGGGGTCCCTCGCCGGCTGCTCGCGTCACTATCCCTCGGCGCAAATTGCTCCCCCTCCGGGGGCAGCGCGGCGGCCGCATTGGCCACTTCGGCCGCAAGCGTGGCGGCCCATGAGCCCCGCAGGGCCCCGACTCACCGCATCCCGGGCAACATGCCTCGCATGCCGCGCATCATCTTCTGGACGCCACCTTTCGCGACCATCTTCATCATCTTCTGCGCCTGCTCGAATTGATTAAGCAGCTGATTTACTTCCTGGACCGTCACGCCGGCCCCCGCGGCAATCCGCCGTTTGCGCGACGCCTTGATGAGCTCCGGCTTCGTGCGCTCGAGCCGCGTCATCGAATTGATGATGCCCTCGATCCGCGCAATTTTCTTCTCGTCCACCGTCGTGCTTTGCGCGGCGCGCGCAAGCTCGGCCGGCAGCTTGTCGAGCATCGCCGAGAGGCCACCCATCTTGCGCATCTGCGCGATCTGCGCCTTGTAATCGTCGAGATCGAAACCCTTGCCCGTCTTGACCTTCTTCGCGAGCTTCTTCGCTTCCGCGATGTCGACGTTGCGATGCGCCTCTTCGATCAGCGAAAGGACATCGCCCATGCCGAGAATTCGCGACGCCATCCGCTCGGGGTGAAATACTTCGAGCCCGTCGACCTTCTCCGCGACGCCCGCGAACTTGATCGGCGCGCCGGTGACATGCCGCACTGAAAGGGCGGCGCCGCCGCGCGCGTCACCGTCGAGCTTGGTCAGGATGACGCCGGTGAGCGGCAAAGCGTCACGAAACGCCCGCGCGGTGTTGACGGCGTCCTGTCCCTGCATCGCGTCCACGATGAAGAGCGTCTCGATCGGATTGAGCGCCGCGTGCAGATCGGCGATTTCCTTCATCATCGCTTCGTCGATCGCAAGACGCCCCGCCGTATCGACGATCACCACGTCCTGGTAATGACTGCGCGCATATCCGAGCGCCGCTTGCGCGATCGCGACGGGTCGCTCGCCAATCGCTGACGGGAAGAAGTCGACGCCCACTTGCGCTGCCAATGTTTGCAACTGCGCAATCGCGGCCGGCCGATATATGTCGGCGGATACCAGCAACACTTTTTTCTTCTGCTCGTTCTTGAGCAAACGCGCGAGCTT
>DASPYC010000424.1:0-1646 GCA_035636955.1 Casimicrobiaceae bacterium | reverse complement strand
TGTCGTACGAATCGAGCATGGCGTGCGCACGTTCGAGCGGCGCGCGATCCAGTGGGGGGAGAATGACGATCGCGGGCCAGATAAGCGGTGTCGCACCGACGGCGGCCAGCTTTCGCGCGAGTCCTGCCGCCTGCCGTTGCGGCCGGGTCACGATCACGCCGATGCCGTCGAGAGGTCCGAGTGTGCTCTGCGCCGCGTCGAGCGGATGGATGTTCATTGACTCGTCAGCACGAGACGCGCGGCGCCCCGCGCGAGGAACTCATCGGCGAGACCCTGCCCCAGCGACTCCGCTTCTTCACCATCGGCCACCTCCGCCTCGCGTTCGCCGCGCAACGCGTCGGTGCCGTCGCGCCGCGCCAGGTAGCCGCGAATCCACAGCCGGCCCTCCTCCCATTGCGCATACGCTGCAAGCGGCGTCGTGCAGCTTCCCGACAGCGCGCGCGAGAACGCACGCTCGGCAGTCGTGGCGAGTACGGTTCCAGCATCTGAAAGCGGTGAGAGCGCCGCAACGACGTCGTTGCGATCGGCGCGGCATTCAAGCGCAAGCGCACCTTGACCGGGCGCCGGAAGGCTATCGTCCGGCTCCAGCAGCGCTCGGATTCGATCGCCGAACCCCAGTCGCTTCAAGCCCGCAGCCGCAAGAATCATCGCGTCGTAGTGTCCCGCATCGAGCTTGCGCAAACGCGTGTTGACGTTGCCGCGAAGGGGCTCGACCTTGAGGTTCGGATATCGTTCGCGGAGCTGCGCTTCGCGCCGAAGGCTCGAGGTACCGATAATCGCGTGGGGTGGAAGCGCTTCGAGCGCGGGGTACCGATTGGAGACAAATGCGTCGCGGGGATCCTCGCGCGCAACGATTGCCGCCAGCGTGAATTCGTCCGGCAATTCCATCGGCACGTCTTTCAACGAGTGTACGGCAAGATCCGCGCGCCCTTCGCTCATCGCGACTTCGAGCTCCTTGACAAACAACCCCTTGCCGCCGATCGCCGCCAGCGGACGATCGACGACGCGATCGCCCTGCGTCGTCACGCCTAGCAATTCGATCGCGCTGGTCGGATAAAGCGCTTCGAGCCGTGTGCGCACGTGCTGCGCTTGCCACAACGCAAGCGCGGACTCGCGCGTCGCGATTACGAGACGGCGCGGCGCATGAAAGTGATTCATCAGGAGGCGGAAGTGGCGGGGCAGCGTCTGTCATAACGACAGGCTGCCGGCGATCGAATGTCGGAAAATTCTAGCATCGAAGACAAAAGCGCACTTTTCGGCATCACACGCGGCGCCGAAACCATCCCGCAATCGAAAACCGCTCGCGCCTTGCGGGCAGCACTTCGTGCACGAAGCGATCGGAGAGAAATGCGACCAGTGTCCCGGCTTGTGGAATCGCATCGATCGATCGATCGCGCGTCACATGAAGCCGCAGCATGCCGCCGTCTTCATCGCACCAGAGATCATTCAGGTACAGGACGATCGACAGCACGCGCGCGTTATCGTCGCGAAAGCGATCGAGATGACGCGCATAGCCGGCGCCCGCCGGATAAATTGCGTAGAGCCCCTCGAACGCGAACAAGCCAAGCTGAAGCTCGCGATTGGCCGCAAGGCGCAACGCCTCGAGCGCGTCGCGAAGCGACCGTTCCCCGGGGTCGTCGGTCGTC
>DASPYC010000423.1:0-7915 GCA_035636955.1 Casimicrobiaceae bacterium | reverse complement strand
TGACGCGGTGGCTCGAGCGCGTGCAGAATCTCTCGCACGACACGTTGGCGCCCTACGTTTACATGCTCCCGCGCGAGCAGACGGTGACGCACGCGTTCCGCGTCGCCAGCGGCCTCGATTCGCTGATCCTTGGCGAGCCGCAAATCCTAGGCCAGATGAAGCAGGCGGTGCGTTCGGCGGAAGCGGCCGGGTCGCTCGGCGTCATTTTGAATCGGCTCTTCCAGCGCACGTTTGCGGTCGCAAAGGATGTGCGCACGCAGACCGATATCGGCAGCGCGTCGATCTCGATGGCTGCGGCGGCCGTCAAATTGGCGGAACGGATTTTCCCTTCGATCGCGGAGCAGCGGTTGCTGTTGATCGGCGCTGGCGAAATGATCGAGCTTGCCGCCACGCATTTCGCGGCGAAGAAACCGAAGTCGATCACCGTCTCCAATCGCACCATGGGGCGCGGCGAACAGCTCGCCACGCGTTTTTCCGCCGAAGCGATTACGCTTAACGAATTGCCGGAACGGTTGCCGCAGTTCGACATCGTCGTGACCTGCACCGCGAGCACTTTGCCGATCATCGGGAAGGGATTGCTCGAGCGCGTGATCAAACAGCGCCGACATGCACCGATTCTCATCGTCGATCTCGCCGTGCCGCGCGATGTCGAGGCCGAGGCGGGTGCGCTGCCCGACGTATTTCTTTACAGCGTCGACGACCTGGCCGAGATCGTGAAGGACAATTTGCAGATCCGCCGCGAGGCGATCGTGCAGGCCGAGCGAATGATTGCCGAGCAAACCAGCCATTTCCTGCGCTGGCTCGAAGGGCGCAGCGTCGTGCCGACGATTGCCGCGCTGTCGGATCATCATGACGCGCTTCGCACGATGGAGCTCGAACGCGCGCGGCGGCTGCTTGCCGCTGGAACGCCGCCGGACGACGTGCTTGAAGCGCTTGCGCGCGGGCTCACCAACAAGCTGCTACATGCGCCGCTCTCGGCGCTCAATGCCGCCGGAGATGCCGAGCGCGCCGAATTGATCGCCTCGCTGCAGCGCGTCTACAAGCTTCCCGACTCGTCTTCAGGCGAGTCGTAGCGTCCCCGTTTCCATGCAGGGCTGACGGCCAGCGGCCGCGGTCTATTTTTTCAACGCGCGTTCCTACCCATGAAGCCATCGCTTCGCCTCAAGCTCGACCAGCTCGAATCGCGCCTGTCTGAGCTCCATCATCTGCTCGCCGCAGAAAACGCCGCGCGCGACATGGACCGTTATCGAGCGCTCGCGAGAGAGCACGCCGAAATCGATCCGATCGTCGAACGGTTTCGCGAATTCACCCAGGCGGAAGCTGACCTCGCGGCCGCGACCGCATTCGGCAGCGATCCGGAAATGAAGGCGCTCGCCGATGAAGAACGCGCGAGCGCACAATCGCGGCTCGAGCGGATCGGCGCCGAATTACAGGCGATGCTGCTGCCGAAGGACCCGAACGACGATCGCAACGTTTTTCTGGAGGTCCGCGCGGGCACCGGCGGCGAAGAGTCGGCGCTATTTTCCGGTGCGCTGTTCCGCATGTACGCGCGTTATGCCGAGCGAAAGAAGTGGAAAGTCGAAATCGTGTCGGCGTCGCCCTCCGATCTCGGCGGTTACAAAGAGATGATCGCGCGCATCGTGGGCGACGGCGTCTACGCCAAGCTCAAATTCGAGTCGGGCGGGCATCGTGTGCAGCGCGTGCCGGAAACCGAGGCGCAGGGTCGCATTCATACATCGGCATGCACGGTCGCTGTCCTCCCTGAAGCCGATCCGGTGGCTGACATTGCGATCAATCCGGCGGATCTTCGCATCGACACGTTTCGCGCATCAGGCGCAGGCGGCCAGCATGTGAACAAGACCGATTCGGCGGTTCGCATCACGCATCTGCCCACCGGCATCGTCGTTGAATGCCAGGACGACCGCTCACAGCATCGCAATCGGGCGCAGGCGATGTCGGTGCTCGCATCGCGTCTCGTTGAAAAGGAACGGCAGGAGCGCCAGCAGAAGGAGGCGGCGCATCGCAAGACCCTGATCGGCTCGGGCGATCGCAGCGAGCGCATCCGCACGTACAACTTTCCGCAGGGACGCGTGACCGATCATCGGATCAATCTGACGCTCTACAAGATCGACGCGATCATGGACGGCGATTTGGACGAGCTCATCAACGCGCTGGCGCAGGAGTTCCAGGCCGAGCAGCTCGCGGCGCTGGCCGGGGAAGAGCGGTGATCAAGGTTGTCATCCCGAGTGAAACGAGGGACCTGCTGTTATGAACCGGCCCTGGCTGCAGACGCTGCGGCTCGACAGCGATCCGCGCGTGATGAAATACATCAACGGGGGCAAGCGGTCGTCGAAAAAGGACGTCGAAGCGGCGCTCGGTCGCGTTACGCGCTATTACCGAAGCTGGTATGGCCTCGGAGTCTGGCACGCGACGCGCCGCGACACCGGCGCATTCATCGGCTGGTACTGCCTCAAGTATTGTCCGCCGACGTGCGACGTCGAAGTCGGCTATCGCTTGCTGCATGAAGCGTGGGGCCAAGGTTTTGCCACCGAGGGTGCCACGGAGCTCGTCCATTACGGTTTCGATGATCTCGGCCTCGACAGGATCATCGGCGTCACGCATCCCGGCAATCGGGCATCGCAGCGCGTGTTGATGAAGGCCAGCCTCGATGATGCCGGATACGCGCGTTGCTATTACGGCAAACGCCTTCGTTTGTTCGTCGGTCATCGGGACGCACGGCAAGGCATCGCGGCATGATGATGACCGTCGCGCAAGCGCTCGTGCAAAGCGGGCTCGTTCCCGTCGACGCGCAGGTGCTGCTCGCGTATGTGGTCGGCAACACGCGCGCATGGTTGACTGCGCATGCCGACGAATCGTTGACGCCCAACGAGGCGGCGCGTTTTTTTTCGCTGGCGAGGCGACGCCGCAATGGCGAGCCGATCGCGTACCTGACCGGCGTGCGTGAATTCTGGGGACTCTCGCTCCTTGTCACGCAAAACGTCATGATCCCGCGCCCCGAGACCGAGACGCTCGTCGAACGGGCGCTTGCCCGGCTCGCGCCTGATCGTGCATTGCACGTACTTGATCTGGGCACGGGATCGGGAGCAATCGCACTGGCGCTTGCACGCGAGCGTCCGCAGGCGCAGATCGTCGCAACGGATGTGAGCGAGGCCGCGCTTCGCGTCGCCGACGCGAACGCAAGGCGCCTCGGCCTCTACAACGTCAGCTTCATCCTCGCCGCGGACTGGTATGACCGTGTGAAGCTAACACCTTCGCGTGCTGCGTTCGACGTCATCGTCAGCAATCCGCCCTACATCGCCGCGGGGGATCGGCATCTCGGCGAGGGTGACCTGCGGTTCGAGCCGATGGCGTCGCTCACGCCGGGCGGCAACGGTCTATCGGCGCTATCGACCATCATCGGCGGCGCGCCGCAGTGGCTGACGCCCGGCGGTTGGCTAATCGTCGAGCACGGCTACGATCAGCAGGACGACGTGCGTGCGTTGTTTGAAAGCGCCGGCTTCGTCGACCTCGAATCGACGCGCGATCTCGCCGGCATCCCCCGCGTTTGCGCTGGAAAGCTTTCCGATGCGGCATCCACGACACGGAATGTGGAGAGATCGTGAATTTGTGATCGACCGGTCGACGGTCGCTTGCTCCGCTCTGCGCTCACTCCTCACAATGCGCCACGATGAAGTTCGGCGTCACTTCGAAGTTGTTCCTGGCGTTTCTGCTGACCAACGTCGCCATTGCGCTCGTTGTGGCGATCGCTGCGCAAATCGCGGTGAAGACCGGCTTTCGCAACTACGTCAACGAACGCGAAGAGCGTCGTCTTTCGACCCTGTCCGACGCGTTGATCGACGCCTACCGAGCGCACGGCGACTGGGAGTTTCTGCGTGGGAACGACGCGCTGTGGCGGAGCTTCAATCGGCCCGGTCCTCCGGGTCCTGAACGATTCGGTCCGGATAACCGTCCGCCTCCCCATGGAAACGACCTGCCGCCTCCGACGCGCGAGCGGCCCGGACCACCGCCTGGCGAAGGACCGCCGCCGCGTCCGCGCTCCACGCCTCCGACTGCCACCTTGCTCGACGCACAACGGCACCTGATTGCCGGCAAGGATGTGTCGCCCGACGCGTCGGCGCGTCGTCCGATCATAGTCGACGGGGCGACTGTCGGCTGGATCGTTACGACGTATCCCGGCGAGCCGTTCGATCGCACGGACTTGCGCTTCCAAGAGGAACAGTTCCGCGCAAGCTGGATCATCGCGGCGGTTGCCGTTCTCTTAGCCGCGGTCGTCGCGATGCTGCTCGCTCGACGTTTACTCGTCCCTATCAAACGGCTGGCGATCGCGACGCACCGCCTGGCGCATGGCGATTATTCAACGCGCGTTTCGACAAATACAAGCGACGAAGTTGGCCAACTGGTCGCCGATTTCAACCATCTCGCGGTAACGCTCGAAAAGAACGAAGCGTTGCGGCGTCAGTTCATGGCCGAGATTTCCCATGAGCTGCGCACGCCGCTGGCCGTGCTCGGCGGCGAAATCGAAGCGCTCGAGGATGGTATCCGCGCGCCGACACCTGCATCGCTCAAGTCGCTGCGTGCCGAGGTCGCGACGCTCGCGAAGCTGATTGACGATCTCTACGATCTATCGCTCGCCGATGTCGGCGCATTGACCTACCGGTTGGAAAGGCTCGACATTATTGAATTACTGGACGACGCGATGCAGGCGTTCAAAGAGCGATACGCCGAGCGAAATATCGCGCTCGATTTCGAGCGGCCCGAAAAGGCTGTGCATGTCGACGGCGATGCCACGCGCCTGATGCAGCTCTTCAACAATCTCCTCGAAAACTCACTTCGCTACACGGATCCGCCGGGTCGATTGCAAATCTCGGTAGGAGACGACCAAAATGCAGTGCACATCGATTTTCAAGACTCCGCGCCCGCTGTGCCGGAGTCGCTGTTGCCGCGACTCTTCGAACGGCTGTTTCGCGTGGAAAGCTCGCGCAGCCGCGTGCGCGGCGGCGCTGGACTTGGGCTCGCGCTGTGCCAAACAATCGTCGAAGCGCATGCGGGGCGCATTGCGGCGAAACCGTCGCCGTTGGGCGGACTGTGGATCGAGGTCGTGATGCCGGTGAGCGCATGAGCGCGGCGCGCACGGTGATGATCGTCGAGGACGAGCCGAAGCTCGCACGATTGGTCGCCGACTATCTTGCGGCCGCCGATCTGGCGTCGCAGTGGATTGCCGATGGGACTGAAGTGGAACCTGCGGTGCGCGCCAACCCGCCGCAATTGGTGCTCCTCGACTTGATGTTGCCCGGCCGCGATGGTATGTCGGTGTGCAAGGATCTGCGCCAATTCACCGACGTGCCGATCATCATGGTGACAGCGCGGGTCGAGGAGGTCGATCGTTTGCTCGGTCTCGAAATCGGCGCGGACGACTACATTTGCAAGCCGTTCAGCCCACGCGAGCTGGTCGCGCGCGTAAAAGCGGTGCTCCGTCGTGTCGATCGCACCGCCAACCCGTCAACGTCCGCGCGATTGGTCGTCGATGAAGATCGGCACCAAGCGCAGCTCGATGGCCACACGCTCGACCTTACGCCGGTCGAGTTTCGGCTGCTGAACGCGTTACGTTCCGAGCCGGGCCGGATCTTCAGTCGCAATCGGCTACTCGCGAGTCTCTATGCCGATCATCGTGTCGTGACCGATCGCACCGTCGACAGCCATGTCAAGAACTTGCGGCGCAAGCTCGCGGCGGCGGCCGCCGGCGAAGATTTGATTCGCTCCATCTACGCGGTCGGCTATCGCTTAGAACTATGACCGTGAGGGATGTCAATACACGCAACCCGTTGCGGTCGGTCCGACGCGTGTGAGCGCGATCGTTCCCGACAGCCCTGCGTTGCTGCCGCCGGTGAACGCGTACATCAGCGTCGCGCTCGAGCAGCCGGAAAAGATAACCGTTGCGGTGCCGACTTGGACGGTTGCCTGCCCGCTCGCCGTCGTCGTGTCGAAGATGCCGCCCGTCGGTTGGTAAATGGGCATCGTGAACGTTCGCGCGCCGCTCTGGTACGTCGTCTGGCCCGTATACCAGCGCTGACCTGCGGCACCGGCCGACTGTCCGCTCGGCGCATACGTGTACCACGCGAAAAAGAACACCGGCGAATTCGGATTCACCTCGAAGAAGAATCCCTGACCGGACGTCGAAGGATCGAACCAGTTGCCGGACAACGCGAAGTCTGCATTGGTTGGGCGGGCGCTCGATGTCGAGCACGTCACTTTGGGGGTAATGCGCGTGAGGGGGACGACGCCCGAGCGCCCAGAGCCGTCGGAAAACGAATAGGTGAGTTGGGCAGCGTCGCATGCGGTGAATGCAAGCGTGCCGGTGCCGACTTGTTGCGCGGTTGTGATCGGCCCAGCGTTGAAATTGCCGCCGGTGTTTTGATAGATTGCAAGCGACGCCGTCGTGCCTCCCGATACAGACCCGCTCGCCGTATACCAGCGCTGCTTGTCGGCACCGCCCGCGGTGCCGCTGTCGAACGTAAACCACGACAGTTGCGCGAAGCCTGCGCCGGCGGCGACAATATCTGGATAGACCTCTATGCCGAAGCCTTGGCCGCTGGTAGCGGGCTCATACCAAATGCCGGTCAGGCCCTGCTGATCCATGTCGAGCGCGGTGCCGGCGCTCGTCCCTGCGTCGATGCCGACTTCCAACGTCGCCGTATACCCCGCTGCAATGCTGCCCGACACGGACGCGATCTGCAGCGCGCCGCCGTCGTTGCCGAACACGTTGTCGCTTGTCAACGAGATCTGATTCAGATTCGCGATGCTCGACGGATACAGCGCCGTCTGCGCGTAGACCTCGCGGCATGCGGCTTCAGGCAATGCTAACTGCGACGTCTTGACGGCGTTTGTCCCCGCGATTGCTTGCTGCGCGTTGGCGTAGATCTCGAAATGGATGTGCGGCCAACGGCCTGAGTAACATCCGGGAAATATCGTCGTGAAGGTGACCTTGCCGGCGCTGTCCGTGACTTGCACGCCGCGCAGGAAATTCTCGCCGGTGACCCCCGCGGAGTACATCGAGTACTGACCGCTCGCGTTGCAGTGCCAAAGGTAGATTGCATAACCGGCCAGCGGCGCGCAACTGTTGCTTGCATTCACGAGTTGCAGCGTAACGGTGAGAGGCGTGCCCGCGGCGGCGGAGCTCCCCGACGCGCCGAAACTCGAGCGAATATCGGCGCGCACAATGCCGGACTGCGTGAGAGCGTTGGGACCATTGGTGCCGTCGCCGGGATAGGGACCGCCGGTTTCCGACGGTATGACCGAGCACCCCCATGCCTTCAGCGACGACATCATCAGCGCGGCGGCGCCCATCGTTCGCAACGCACGCCGTCGGTTGACGAGAAGGTCACGCTTCATGAGCACCGCCAATGTTTCGGCCAATCCGGAATCGGCGTCCGCCAAAACGGGCAGCCTTTTGACTAAATCCATGCGCTCTCTCCCAAAAGTTGCATCAACCGCAATCGAATTTCATCGGACACTCAAGGTCTCCGCGAAAGTGTAGGTCGGGACCGTGTCGGGAACTGTGGAAAAATTATGAAGTCGCATGTTCGGTGCGCTGGAATGCGTTTCATCCGTCCCCGGCGCATTTCGTCGTCGAAGGCTGGTGGCAAAGCCGCGCCGGAGTAGGGTGGGTAGGCTGGCGGCCCTTAAGCTTCTCTTAACCCGTCCCGGATACATTGCAGAATCCACACTCGGAAGGATTCGTCGTGATAGCGAAACTGTGCACGTTCATCGTAGTGTTCGCGCTTGCCGGAGGTGCCTATGCGCAGGAAAAGAAGCGCATCGAAAAAGCCGCCGACATGCCGCGGTTCACGTACAAAGTCGACGGCAAGCTCGACGAGATCGTTCAGAACGACGCCAA
>DASPYC010000422.1:0-3122 GCA_035636955.1 Casimicrobiaceae bacterium | reverse complement strand
GCAACTGGACGAAGAGCGGCGAGGGCGTCGCCATCGTAGGCCATCACGACCGCTCGGGTCTTGATACGACTCCGCCATCGTTATCGTGGAATTCGTCGCATCCGACGCGCGGCTGCAGCGACGATGCGCTGAAGAGCACCGGAGGCGCGGGCTTGCTTTATTGTTTCGCGACGAAGTAGCGACTTGCCGCGCTTGTATTACCGGTTCGTCAAACCGTAGATCGCTTCCTTCGCGGCGGTCCCCGGCCGCGCTGCGGGCGTCGGTCCCCGTGCAGCGTGTCCGCCGGAGTAAAATTGATGTCATCGCGGCGACAGGGCTAAAGTTCCTTGCTCGCGGCGCGCCATGCTTGATCCGACCGTTCATGCGGCACTCGCGGCCATTCTTCCCCCGTCTGCATTGCTGACGACGCCGGAGGAAACCAAACCCTATGAGTGCGACGGACTCACGCTTTATCGCGAGATGCCCGCGGCGGTCGTGCTACCCGACACCGAAGCGCAGGTCATCGCGATTTTGCGGCGGTGTCACGAGTCGGGTGTTCCGGTCGTCGCGCGCGGCGCGGGCACGAGTTTGTCGGGCGGCGCTGTCCCGGCATCGGCGGGGGTAGTTCTCTCGCTCGCGAAGTTCAACCGGATTGTTTCGATCGACCGCGATACGCGCACCGCTGTCGTGCAACCGGGCGTGCGTAACCTCGCGATCACCGAGGCGGTCGCGGCTTATGGCCTGTATTACGCGCCAGACCCGTCGTCGCAAATTGCCTGTTCGATCGGCGGCAACGTGGCAGAAAACGCGGGCGGCGTGCATTGCCTGAAATACGGCCTTACTGTGCATAACATCCGCCGCGTCCGCGGCGTATTGATCACGGGCGACGCGGTCGAATTCGGCTGCGAGGCGCTTGACTCGTCCGGTTATGACTTGCTAGCACTCATCACCGGAAGCGAAGGGTTGCTCGCCGTCATCACTGAAATCACCGTCAAACTGCTGCCCAAACCGCAGCTTGCGAAAGTGGCGTTGGCAGCATTCGCAAGCATCGAGCAGGCCGGTTCCGCCGTCAGTGCCATCATTGCGGCCGGTATCGTTCCCGCAGGTCTGGAGATGATGGACCAGCAGGCGACGCGCGCTGCCGAGGCGTTCGTCCACGCGGGCTATCCGCTCGATGCCGCTGCGTTACTGCTGGTCGAGACCGACGGCACTCCGTTGGAAGTTGCCGACGAAATGGACGAGATCATGCGCGTGCTTGCGGCGGAAGGCGCGACGGAGGTCCGCATCTCGAGCGACGAGACCGAGCGCGCTCTTTATTGGTCCGGGCGCAAGGCGGCGTTTCCTGCGGTGGGCCGCATTGCGCCTGATTACTATTGCATCGATGGCACCATTCCGCGCGCTGCGCTGCCTCACGTGCTGCGACAAATCGCAACGTGGTCGACCGAGTACGGCCTTGCCTGCGCGAATGTGTTTCACGCAGGCGACGGGAATCTGCATCCGCTGATCTTGTACGACGCTAACAAGCCCGGCGACAAGGAACGTACGATCGCGTTCGGCGATCAAATTCTAGCGCTCTGCATTGAAGTCGGTGGCACGATCACCGGCGAACACGGCGTCGGCGTGGAGAAATTGGGCGGCATGTGCGCGCAGTTCGCGCCAGCGGAGCTCGAACGCTTTCGCAGCATCAAAACAGCATTCGATCCGCAGGGACTGCTCAATCCCGGCAAAGCCGTTCCCACGCTCGCCCGCTGCGCGGAGTTCGGTCGCATGCACGTCCATCACGGCAATCTTCGCCATCCGGATCTTCCACGTTTTTAGGAGCGCGTACCTACATGAGCACGATCGTAGAACGCCCCGGTCGGCCGGAAGCCAAAGCCGTCGACGACATCGTGCGCACGCTCACCCGCGACTACGGCGAGCGTGCGGTGGTCAATCACGCGGTACGCGAACAGCACGGACACGGCGAAGGACTAGCCGATTCGGGATTGCCGGACGTCGTCGTGTTCCCGCATTCGAACGAAGAAGTCGCGGCGATCGTTCGGCAGTGCCATGTCGCGCGGATTCCGGTAATCGCGTTCGGCGTTGGCACGTCGCTCGAGGGACACGTGGCGGCCGTCTATGGCGGCGTTTGCGTCGATCTCACGCAAATGAACGCGATGCTCGAAGTAAATGCGGAGGACTTGGATTGCCGCGTGCAAGCCGGCGTCACGCGCGAGCAGTTGAACGCCGAGCTCAAGGGAACGGGTCTTTTCTTCCCCATCGATCCGGGCGCGAACGCGACGATCGGCGGCATGACGTCGACCCGCGCATCGGGCACGAATGCGGTTCGCTATGGCACGATGCGCGAAAACGTTTTGGGCCTTACGGTCGTGACCGCCGACGGCACGATCGTCCGCACCGGTGGCCGCGCCCGGAAATCGAGCGCCGGTTACGACTTGACGCGCCTGTTCATCGGCTCCGAAGGCACGCTTGGCGTCATCACCGAGATCCAGCTGCGCCTATACGGCATTCCCGAAGCGATCTCCGCCGCTGTCTGCCAGTTTCCCGATCTCAAAAGCGCGGTCGATGCGGTGATCGTCGCGATGCAGGTGGGCATTCCGGTCGCGCGGATCGAATTACTGGACGACGTGCAGATGGATGCGTGCATTCGCTATTCGAAGCTCGAGAAATACGAAGCGAAGCCGACGTTGTTCTTCGAATTCCACGGCACCGAAGCGGGCGTGCGCGAGCAGGCCGAATCGATGCAGTCGATCGCCGCAGACTATGGCGGCAGCGCGTTCGAATGGGCGACCAAGCCGGAAGACCGTTCACGGCTGTGGAAGGCGCGGCACAACGCCTACTATGCGGCGCTCGCGCTATCTCCCGGCAGGCAAGCGTTTGCGACGGACGCCTGCGTTCCGATCTCGCGGTTGACTGAGTGCGTGCTCGAAACCCGCGCGGATGTCGAGGCCTCCGGATTGACGGCGCCGATTGTCGGGCACGTCGGCGACGGCAACTTTCATTTGGTCGTGCTGTTTGATCCGAACGACCCGACCGAGCGTGAAAAGGCCGAAGCGCTCGCGCGTCAAGTGAGCATGCGCGCGATCGCGATGGGCGGGACGTGCACGGGCGAGCACGGGATCGGCATTCACAAGCTCGATGCG
>DASPYC010000421.1:0-1632 GCA_035636955.1 Casimicrobiaceae bacterium | reverse complement strand
TCGCTGTCGGCCTCGGCATCTCCGGCATGGCGCAGCCATCCAAGGTGCTCGGCTTCCTCGACGTCGCCGGCGGCGCGTGGGATCCCTCGCTCGGCTTCGTCATGATCGGCGGCATCGCCGTGGTCGCGCTCGTGCGCCGATTCGCGCCGGTCAAGCCGCTGTTCGAGCGCGGCTATCCCACGCTTCGGCGCAGCGGGATCGATCGCCGCTTGCTCATCGGCTCGGCGCTCTTCGGCCTCGGCTGGGGGTTGGTCGGCTACTGCCCTGGTCCGGCCATTGTCGCGCTCGGCGCCGCCATCCCCGGAACGGTCCTCTTTTGCGCATCTATGCTCATGGGCATGGCTATTTTCCAAGTTTCCGATTTGTAACAACTTCATTCGCCGACATTTCGCGCTTTGCGCGGCGCGTCAACATGGCTAGACTTGCATCATGGGGCTGCCTCCGGCGCAAGGTCTGTACGACCCCCGATTCGAGCACGACGCATGTGGGCTTGGCTTCGTCGCCACGCTCAATCGCACCGCTACGCACGACGTCGTCGAGCAGGCGCTCGAGATCCTCGTCAACCTCACGCATCGCGGTGCGACGGGCGCCGATCCTCTTCAGGGCGACGGCGCCGGCATTCTGCTTCAACTGCCCGATGCTTTTTTCCGTCGTGCCTGCGGCAAGCTAGGCATCACGTTACCGGCTCCCGGCCAGTACGGGGTCGGCATGGTCTTTCTGCCGCGCGAGCCGGCGTCGCGGATGGCCTGCGAACAGGAGATCGAACGCGCGATTCATGCGGAGGGGCAAGTGCTGCTCGGATGGCGCGAAGTGCCGACCAGCAATGTCGGACTTTCGCCGCGAACGAAGGAAGTCGAGCCGGTGATTCGGCAGGTGTTCGTGGGACGCGGCATGCGCGGTATGGATCAGGACGGGCTCGAGCGCAAGCTCTATGTGATCCGCAAGCGCGCCGGGCACGCGATTCAGGCGCTCAATCTGCGCCATGGCAAGGAGTTCTACGTACCGTCGTTTTCGACGCGCACGATCGTCTACAAAGGGATGCTGCTTGCGCATCAAGTCGGCGAATACTATCGCGATCTGCACGACGAAACGATGGTCTCGGCGCTCGCAATGGTGCATCAGCGCTTCTCGACCAACACGTTTCCGACGTGGGACCTCGCGCATCCATTCCGCTTCGTCTGTCACAACGGCGAAATCAACACGCTGCGCGGCAACTTCAATTGGATACGCGCCCGCGAAGGCGCAATCGCCTCGAAGGTTCTCGGCGACGATCTCGCCAAGCTGTGGCCGCTGATCTACGAGGGACAGTCCGATTCGGCGTCCTTCGACAACGCACTCGAGCTTTTGACGATGGGCGGCTATTCGCTCGCGCACGCGATGATGATGATGATCCCCGAAGCGTGGGCGGGCAATCCGCTGATGGATGAGAATCGTCGCGCGTTTTACGAATATCACGCCGCGCTGATGGAGCCGTGGGACGGTCCCGCTGCGATGGCGTTCACCGACGGCCGCCAGATCGGTGCGACGCTCGACCGCAACGGCTTGCGTCCGGCGCGCTATGTCGTCACCGATGACGATTACGTCGTGATGGCCTCCGAAGTCGGCGTCCTCGACATTCCCGAGCGCAAGATC
>DASPYC010000420.1:0-3602 GCA_035636955.1 Casimicrobiaceae bacterium | reverse complement strand
TGGGTTTCGCGGCTCGCGCTCGCGCGCTGGCACGAGAGCGAGCTTGCTTCGGCCGATTAGAGATGTTTTGCGTATCGGACGCCGCCTCACAGTCCGATAGGCGGAAGCCCTACAGACGGGTTGACGTACCGACCCTAGGATCAGTCAGTCTGCATTGAGCGCCCGTTATCCGTGCGACTATCGCTGCGATTTCTCGTTCCTCTACTAGTGGCGTTGGCCGCGTTCGCCTACGCCGCGGTTCCATTCGTCGACGGCATGATGCAGCGCTGGTTCGTTCGCGATCTGGACGAGCGCTCGGCACTTATCGCTTACACGGTCGAAGAACCGCTCCGACAGCTGTTGGCGGACGCCACCCCGGCACGCATCACCGCGTTCTTTAATCGGCTGACCCAAGACCAGCAGCTCTACGCCGTCGCCTATTGTCCGCCCGGTGCAACGAAGCCGATCGCGTCAGAACGCTTCCCTGCGGACATCGATTGCGGGACGGTCGATGCGAATCCGCGCAGCGATAGGCCCGCGACGGCGAATCACGGCAGCCTGCATCTGACCGCGGCCGCCGTCGGACCCAACATCGAGTCCGGCGGCGATCTCGTCGTCGTCAACGATACGAGCTTCATCGCCAACCGCAGAGCGGAAACGCGCCGTTATTTGTTCTATTTTTTCGTTGCGCTCGGCGCGATGGTCGCCCTCATCACCGTTGTGATCGCACAGCTCTCCTGGCGCGGATGGGTGCAAGGCATGCGCGCATTGCTGCATGGTGAAGGCTTGTGGAAGCCGGCAAGCATAGTCGCAGCGCCCGAGCTTCGTCCGTTTGCCCGCGATGTGCGCGAGCTCGTGCGCGAGCTGGAACGTCAATATCGGCCGCAGAACGGTGATGGTCGCATCTGGACGCAGGAGACGTTGCGCTCGGCGTTGCGGAGCGAGCTTCGCGGCAACGACGTCATTGCGGTGTCCAATCGCGAGCCGTACATCCACATCAAGACGGACCAAGGGATTCGCGTTCAACGTCCTGCGAGCGGTCTCGTCACGGCGCTGGAGCCGGTGATGCGCGCGTGCTCCGGCGTCTGGATCGCACATGGGAGTGGCTCAGGCGATCGCGACACCGTCGATCGCAACGACCGCGTCGGCGTGCCGCCCGATCGCTCGAGCTACCAGATCCGTCGGATTTGGCTCACGGCAGAGGAGGAAGCCGGTTACTACAGCGGCTTCTCGAATGAAGGGCTATGGCCGCTCTGCCACATCGCGCATGTGCGGCCGACGTTTCGAAGCAGCGATTGGAACTATTACGGCAAGATCAACGCGAAGTTTGCCGCGGCGGTCGCGGCCGAATCGAAAACGCCTGATCCAATCGTGCTCGTCCAGGATTACCATTTTGCTCTGTTACCGCAGATGATCCGCGAACGCTTGCCGGCGGCGACAATTATCACGTTCTGGCACATTCCATGGCCTAATCCGGAAGCGTTCGCGATCTGCCCTTGGCGCGATGAATTGCTGCAAGGTCTGCTCGGCAGCAGCATCCTGGGCTTTCACACGCAGTTCCATTGCAACAACTTCCTGGACACGGTCGATCGGTTGCTCGAAGCGCGCGTCGACCGTGAAACCTTCACCGTCACGCGCGGCGGACAGACGACTGCGGTTCGCCGCTACCCGATCTCGATCGAATGGCCACCGGCGGCGCTCGCGCACGTGCCCACGGTCGAACGCGCACGGAAGATGGTGCGCGAGCGACTCGCTCTTCCCGACGACCACAAGCTTGGTATCGGGATCGATCGCCTGGATTACACGAAGGGCGTCATCGAACGTTTTCAGGCCATCGCACGGCTCCTGGAACGCGAACCGCGATGGATCGGCCGTTTCTCGTTTGTTCAGATCGCCGCGCCGACGCGGGGCACCATCGGCGAGTACAAGGACTACTTCGACCGGGTCACCCAGCTTGCGCAGCAGATCAACGGTCAGTATCCCGATGCGCGTTATCCGCCGATCATTCTGATCGCCGAGCATCACGAGCCGGAGTTGGTCTACGAATACCATCGCGCGTCGGACTTCTGTTTCGTCAGCAGCTTGCACGATGGGATGAATCTGGTGGCGAAGGAATTCGTCGCAGCGCGCGATGACGAGCAAGGCGTGCTGATTCTGTCGCGCTTCGCCGGCGCGTCACGCGAACTGCCCGAAGCGCTGATCGTCAATCCTTACGATGCCGACCAATGCGCCGCTGCGCTCAACGTCGCGCTGACGATGTCGCCGGACGAGCAGCGCGATCGGATGCGGCTCATGCGCAGCATCGTCCGCGAGTTCAACGTCTATCGGTGGGCGGGCCGCATGCTGTTCGATGCTGCCGCGCTCCGGCAGCGTGACCGATTCCGCGTCGACTTGGCCGTCCCCGGCCGCGTCTGACGTTACGCGAGCGATGCTGGAAGACGCGCCGCACACGCGGGAGCGCCCGCGCAGAACACGCCACCGGCGTCCGCCCCCTGCCCCACTCGATGAACGCTGCGCGCTGTTTCTCGATATCGATGGCACGCTGCTCGAATTTGCACCGACGCCCGATGGCGTGTCCGTCGATCGAGAGCTTGCGGACCTGTTGAATGCATTCCGCCAGGCCCTGGACGGCGCGGTAGCGCTTATCACGGGTCGCACGCTCGCGAACGTCGACCGGCTCTTTGGCGGCGCTAAGTTGCTTGTCGCGGGCTTGCACGGCAGCGAACGCCGTTCGGCAGACGGCGTCGTTCGCCGTCACGAGCGGGCTGCCGCGGAGCTTGCGCAATTGCGCGTGGACATGGCGCGCTTCGCCGCGCGTCACAGAGGGCTGCTGTTCGAAGATAAAGGCGTGTCCTTTGCGATTCACTATCGCCGGGCGCCGGCGCTTGCATCGTTCGTTCACCGCACGCTACGCCGCCACGCGGCGCACGCTTCGATCGTCGGCTGGCATATACAGCGCGGAAAAGGGATCCTGGAGCTGCGCCCGGAAGGGCGTGACAAGGGTACGGCGATCGTCGATTACTTGCGCGAGCCGCCATTCGAGGGACGAAAGCCCGTTTTCGTCGGCGACGACCTCACCGACGAATTCGGCTTTGACGCCGTGACGACATTGGGCGGACAAGCGGTCAAGGTCGGCCCCGGACCAACCAGCGCCGCTTTTCGCTTGCGGGATGTGTCCGCCGTGCGCCAATGGTTGGCGGAATCGCTGGCGCAGATCGAAGGAAGGCGGATCGCGGCACAATAAGGATTCTCCGCCGACAACGGCGTCAGCAATAATGGCGCGATTGATCACCACCGGTCCGATCGCACGACCCGATGCCCGCGCAGCGCTTCGATATCTTTTGCAAGGTCGTCGACAACTTCGGTGACGCGGGCGTGAGCTGGCGTCTCGCGCGGCAGCTTGTGCGCGAGCACGACATCGCGGTCACGCTGTGGATCGATGCGCTCGCGAGCCTGACGAAGATCGCTTCGGACGTCGACGGCATGCGCGATGATCAGCTCCAAGCGGGCGTTCGCGTTCGCCATTGGAGAGATCCTTTCGCGCGATTCGAGCTGCCCGATGTTGTCGTCGAGGCATTCGGCTGCGAACTACCGCAAGCCTATCTCGACGCAATGGCTGCGAC